>DASQUN010000515.1:0-7194 GCA_035641275.1 Candidatus Udaeobacter sp.
TTCAGCCCAGCAAACCGTCATCTGCCCATAGCAAGGTTTTTCCGCGCCGCTATCGGAGGCGCGGAATCTCTTCACAAGATTTTCTTTTGGAACCGTGCTGATCAAACCATCGCCGATGGATCCGGCGAGCTCGGCTGACTGTGGAGCCGCTGCCGCAATCATGATCGGCGGGGGACTCTCCGGGAGACTGAAGAGCTGCGCGTTTTCAACCGTATAGTATTTTCCCCAAAAACTCTGATTGCCTCCTCGCCAAAGCAGGCGGAGAAGTTTCACCGCTTCTTTCAACATCTCCTGGCGCACTTGGATCGGCGGCCAGTGCGCTCCCAAAATGTGCTCGTTGAGATTTTCACCAGTTCCAACGCCCAGAAAAAACCGTCCCGGCATCATCATCGCGGCGGTGGCCGCAGCTTGAGCGATGATGGCGGGATGAATGCGCAGAATCGGACAGGTTACTCCGGTGCCAAGGGATAATCGCTCCGTAACCTGAGAGATGCCGCCGATAACCGCCCAAACAAAGGGACTCTGGCCCTGTCGCTTGATCCATGGATGATAATGGTCCGAGACCAAAGCGAAGCTCAAGCCGGCGTCCTCGGCTCGCTTCGCATAACGGACCAAATCATTGGGTGAGTTTTCCTCGCTTGAGAGCGAATATCCCATTTTCATATCAGACCCCGATTTTTGTTTTAAGAAAGGTATCTTTTGCCTTCCACTCCTTGGCGTTCAAAGATTCCCATCAACTTTCCATCCGAGGAAGTAACTAAAACAGCATTCCAACCGTTTGTAGCAAGGAACTCCGTCGCCTCCTCGGCGGAATAGCTCGGACGAAGGGTCGTCGGAGCGGATTCCATAATTTTGCCCACCGGAACGGCAGGATCGCCTTTCCAGGTGTCCTCGCGGATAAGGCCGAGTACGATTCCTTTTTCGTTGACGACCGGACAGATACCGAAGCCAAGCTGCTCGGCCCGCCGTTTTGCCTCTGCTACGGCATCGCTCAAGCCGCATTGTGGAAAATCGCGCTTCATTCGGGCGATCACCATTGGAGAAGTTTCCTGCTCTCCTTCTACCGGCAGGCCATAGGCCAACCAGTCAATTTTCCCGGCCATGTAGTCGAACACCTTCGCGAAGCCCAGGGTCTCAAGCCGCCACGCGGCCCGCGGGCTCAAGTCTCACTGGTAATCGTAGCAGTAGACGATAACGGGTCTATCCTGCCACAACTGAGCGGCCGACTCCGGATTGAGTGCCTGTAAAGGTAGGCTCATCGCGCCGGGAAGGTGGACTTCCCGATATTGTTTTTTTGGCAAAACCTCGACGAGCTGTCCGCCTTCTCTCATTAAACGTTGCACCTCTTCGCGATCGATTGTTTTAGGCATTCGCTTCGTCTCCTAGATGAGCTCACGCACCTTGTCCGAAAGCACGGTCCAGGCGATTTTCGAACGATTGGGCTCGCCGCGCGCGAGCGACTCTGCAAACTTGGTTGCTTGGTCCAGAGTCACTTTTGCCGGCATGGGCGGTACGAACGGATCGACGACCGCCTCCACGATCACCGGTCCCGCGGTCGCCAGCGCTTGGTCCAAAATTCGCCCGCAATCCGCCGGGTTTTCGATCGTAAAGCCATGGCCGCCGCAGGCGCGGGCAAAGGCTGAGAAGTCGATGGGATGTAATTCGCAGCCGTACTCGGGGTTACCTAAGAAGACCATCTGTTCCCATTTGATCTGTCCCAGCGTATTGTTTTTGACGATCACGATTTTGATCGGGAGTTGGTATTTGACTGCCGTGGCAAACTCGGCCATGAGCATGGAAAATCCCCCGTCCCCGACAAAGCCGATGCATTGCCGCTCCGGATAGGCGATTTGTGCGGCGATCGTGTAAGGCAAACCGTTAGCCATGCTGGCGAGAGTCCCGGAAAGGGAGAATTTTTGACCTCGTCTGGCGCGAATCTGGCGAGCAAACCAGGTGGCAATCGTCCCGGAATCGGTTGAAACGATGGCGTCAGGCGCGAGTCGCTTGCTAAGTTCCGAAGCGATCACCTGCGGCTTCATCGGCCTGTCGAGCCGGGTGCCTTGCTCCTCCATCAGCTTCCACCATTCGTTCATGCCCTCTTGCGCTTTTTTCAGAAAATCTCGATCTTGATTTCGTGTAAGCAGCGGCAAGAGTTTTCTTAAGGTCATTCTACTATCACCGACCAGGCCGACTTCTACGGGATAACGCAAGCCGATACGCGTCGGGTTGGCGTCGATCTGCACGCCCCGAGCCTGCCCGGGTTTCGGCAGATATTCGATATACGGAAAGGAGGTTCCGACCATGAGGAGAGTGTCGCAGTCTTCAAGGGCTTCCTGAGAAGGCTTGGTTCCGAGCAATCCGATAGCGCCGGTGGTATACGAGCTATCATCCGGAACCGCGGCTTTTCCAAGCAATGGCTTAATAATCGGTGCCCCTAAGACTTCGGCCGCTTGCTCGAGCTCATCAACGGCTCCCAAGGCACCTTGACCCGCCAAAATCGCGATCCTGTTGCCGGCGTTCAGGACTTTTGCCGCGCACTTCAAGTCTTCCTCATCCGGCAGACCCGAGCGCGCCGCGAAGACTTTCGACGTGTGCCCCGGCACGTTACGCTTTGAATGCTCTCTTACCGGTTGCTCCTGCAGGTCGACGGGAAAATTGATATGCGCGACCCCGCGATAGCTAAGCGCGGTGCGGCACGCCAAGTCGGCGACTTGTTCGACATGGGAAGGGCCCATGATTCTCGTGTTGTAGACAGCGACATCCATAAAGACACGGTCCAGATCAACATCCTGCTGCGCATGCGTATCGATAAGGTCGTGATAATGGTGGCCGGTGATAGCCAGGACGGGTTGGCCGTCCAACTTTGCGTCGTAAAGTCCGTTCAGCAGATGAATGCCTCCCGGACCGGAGGTCGCCAAACACACACCGAGCGTGCCCGTGTATTTAGCATAACCGCAGGCCATGAAGGCGGCGGATTCTTCATGCCGAACCTGAACGAAACGAATATGATTCTGGCGCTTTCGCAACGCCTCCATGATTCCGTTGATGCCGTCGCCCGGCAATCCGAAGACGACGTCAACTCCCCAATCAAATAGAGTGTCGATCAAAACATCTGCAGCGGTTTGAGCCATGACCGGAACACTTTCTCTCGCATTTTGAATTGTTGCCTGGCGATGAAAAAATCAGCAGCGGGTTTTCATCGGCCAACTCGTGCAAACTCTCGTGCAACGCGTGTGCCAGCACTGCGCGACGAAAATGCTTAACGAAAAGATGCAACTCGCTTATTTGGCAACACGGTGTCGTCTCGGCGCTGGGACGCCGGCCGGTTGAATTACGCCGGCCAGCCACCACCCGCCTCCGCCCGCGCGCTCCCTTGGGTTTGTTGACGGACTTCCGAATTGCCGTCAGACAGGCCGTAGAACAAACAACCGACGCCAACGAGAGCGGACAGCGGCGCAAGATTGTGCAGGACGCGCCGGTTAGCGAGAAAAAGCAGAGTGGCGCCGGCACTACCGACCAAAAACCACGTTGATGGCGCCCAACGACGCTGCCACAGATCAATCGTCTCCCCGCTAGGCTTCGCGAGGTTGCCTTGAAAGCCAGGCACCTCGTCCGCTTTCTCGTGTACCTCTAACCGATTCTCGACGTCCCGTACCGCGCGCACCGCGGCCACACCGCGCGTCAGTTGCTGAACTTCGTCGGCCAGGACGGGACCGCTTAGCGTCACGCGGCCTGCGCTCGCCTGGACATCGATATGTGACGGGTAGCGGACCAAGAAACCGAGCTTGGAGCGCACCCGTTCCGCGAGTACAGCGTCGTCGACCGTTTCGCCAAAGATCGCAGTCCGTCCTTCGGCCAGCGTTCCCCAGGTGCGATTCTTTAGGTCGCGTGCCGTAACCGCCGCGGCCTCTTTGGCTTTCGTTTGCAGCCTTATCAGTTGGTCACGTGCCAGGGCTCTGCGTCTTTTTCCTGCGAGCGGGTCGAGGACGTACATGGCCAGGCTGCCTAAACCTGTGCCGGTAATGAGCGCTAATAACGTATTCATAAGACCTCCTCTGGGTAATTTCAGCTGAACACGATTAACCTTGCTTTAGAGTTGGAGCCGTTTCATCATGGCACGGGTGATCGGCGCCCGCGCCGATTCATAATCTTCCCAAGGATCTGCTGGTCGATGGGCCTGGCGCTCCGGGACGTTTCGTATGGTGAAATGCGAGCGGAGATCGTGAGTCAGCTCGTCCCAATCCAAGGGAATTGAAACGGGCGCGCCTGAGCGGGCACGCGTCGAATAGGCGCAAACCGCGCTTGCCGTTCTGGCATTGCGAAGATAATCGATGAAGATTTTGCCTCTTCGTTTTGTTTTCGCCATGGTTGCCGTGTATTGATCCGGCGCCGAGCGGACGATCCTTTGCGCCACGGCCTTGGAGAACTCTTTGGCAACATTCCAATCTTGTTTGGGAGTGATCGGGACAACGACGTGAAGCCCTTTGCCTCCGGTGGTCTTGACGAACGCGCCCAAGTCCAGATCGGCTAGCCGTGATCGGAGCGTCTGGGCCGCCTCCTTTAAATCTTTCCACGACACCGACGCGCCTGGGTCGAGATCAAAGACCAACCGATCGGGCTGCTCGATTCGTTCTTTACGCGAGCCCCAGGTATGAAGTTCCAAAACACCCATCTGCACGAGCGCAACGAGCCCCGATGGAGAATCCACCGACACGTAAGAGACGACTGATCCGCGCTCCTTGACGCGGATCGGACGGATCGCCGGGTCGAGAGACTCCCGAGTATGACGCTGATAGAAGCATTGCTTTTTGTGGCCTTCCGGACAACGCACCAGTGTCAGCGGCCGTCCTTCGATGTGCGGCATGATCCAATCGGCGATCTGCTCGTAATAGCGAGCTAGCTCGCGTTTGGTAATTCCTTGATCGGGGTAGAGGACGCGGTCAGGATGAGTCAGCTTTATTCCGGCAATCTCATCACTACTACTGGAGTTGGACGATCCAGTGCTGGAGCTGGACGATGCCAGTATGGAAGTGGACATAGGCTTTTCCCGCTGGATTTGAAGAGGCGGTTTATCCTCCCGTAGCCCCTTGAAGGAAGGATGCCGCAGAAGACCGTCGCGAGTCCAACCCGTGAACGCGACTTCGCCGACGAGCTCGGGCTTGACCCAGTGGACCCCCTTTGCCTCCCTGCCGCTGGGAGCGTTGGCGAATGGCGGCAGGTTTTGCGTGAGCTGATCGAGCCGCCCACGGAGTTCTCTTAGGGTTTTTTCATTGAAACCCGTGCCGACCCGCCCGGAGTAATGCAATTGTTTCCGGTCGTCATAGACGCCGAGCAGCAAAGCGCCGAGCCCCGCTCGCGATCCGGCGGGATCGCTGAAACCGCCGATGACAAATTCCTGGCTCTTCAAACATTTTACTTTTAACCAATCCCGACTCCGGCCGGGACGATAGGGTTGGTCCGCTCTTTTGGAAACGATTCCCTCCAATCCCATTTGCCCTGCCCTCTCAAAAAGAGCTTCGCCTTGGCCGATCCAGTGGTCACTGTATCGCAGGGTGGCGGCCGAAGCGGCCTCCCGGCTTTGGCCCTGAAGAATTCTTTGCAGGATTTCTTTTCGCGCGAGAACAGGGGAGGAAATGAGATCCTGTCCATCGATGTAGAGAAGATCGAAAACAAAGTAGACGAGGTTCGCGGTGGTCTTCTGGCTGAGAGAATTTTGTAGTAATTGGAAATTGGTTGTCCCGTCTTCTTCGAGGGCGACGATCTCGCCATCCAACATGGCCTGCTGCACCGGCAACTCGTTAGCGGCATCGGCCAGAGGTTTAAAGCGCGCGGTCCAGTCTTGCGCTTCACGGGTTAACAATGAAACCCGGCCTTTATTGATGCGACAGAGGATTCGATAACCGTCGAATTTAACTTCATGCAGCCATTCATCGCCCTTGGGAACGGCATCCACCAGCGTCGCGAGCTGCGGCCGAACAAACTGCGGCAGCTCTGACTTTTTGGCTCCTGTGATTGCCGCAGGATTTTTTCGCGGCCGGGTCAGTTTTCGCCGGCCCTTGGACTCTGGCATTGCACCGCCTTCGCTGATTGCTTCAATGTTGCGCGCGGATTTCACGCTTTCGGCCTCTGCCGTTCGATATCAGCATGAGCTGCAGTTTCGTCGCGCTCCTTGATAGGCAGCCAACTTGTTTGCGGCCCTACGTTTTTTCGTTCTTTCAGCGTCGCAAACGCAATTTTGGCCAACCAGAGCCTTAGCCGGCTTTGCGCCGGCGCGCCGGCTCCTCTTTTTTCTGCGCCTGCTTAACGCTTTGTTGCAGTAGATGCATGATGTCGATAACTTTGCCCTGTCGCTTGGGCCGTGGCGCCGCCTCAGCCGGCGCGAGCGCCTTGGTTTGGCCGGACTGGACTTTTTTGTCGATGAGCTTCAAGAGATCGTCATGATACTCATCGCGATATTTGGCGGGATTCCACTCGCCGATCATCGATTCCAGCAGACGTTCGGCCATTGTAAGCTCGCGCTCTGAAACAGCCGCACGCTTGGATCGGGTTTCAGGCACGTCGAGCGCCGAGGCATCACGCAACTCATGCGCAAAGCGCAAGAGGTTCAAAATCAGCAGCGGTCCTTCGACCATTACGGCCGCCAAGTGCTCGCGCGTGCGGATCACGACCTTGGCAATTCCTACTTTACCGGTTTTTTTCAGGACCTCGCGCAAGAGCGCATAAGCGCGCCGGCCGTTCTTGATCGGCTCTAAGTAGTAGGGCTTGTCATAATAGATCGAGCTGATTTCGGCGGCGGCGACAAAATCCGTGATGGTGATCGATTGGGTCGATTCGGCGTTCGCTCGCACAAAATCCTCGTCCGTAAGCGCGACGTACTCCCCCTTCTCGTACTGGTATCCTTTGATGGTTTGTTCCCAGGGGACTTCTTTGCCGGTCTTTTCGTTAACTCGGCGATAGCGAACCCGCGAAAAATCGCGCTTGTCGAGGAGATCAAAATCCAACCGACCTGAGGCTTCTGCCGAATAGAGCGAAACCGGTATATTGACTAAGCCGAAATCGATACTCCCCTTCCAAATCGGTCGGGCAAGCGAGCGAGGCTTGCTGCGCCGCTTATTCTGCCGTTTATTCTTTTGTGGCTTGGATTTTCGAGCGGCCATTGAAGTCTCAGCGGGTCAAAGGTATGACGATACCGGT
>DASQUN010000516.1:0-4403 GCA_035641275.1 Candidatus Udaeobacter sp.
CGAAGGGCCAGTAGGGTTCCGAGATGTTGAGGACGGATCGCTTCGGTCATAGCGGTTGACAAGACCCCGGAATCGCCCAAGACGGCGAAGCTGTAGATGAAGGTGATCGGGAGTAGCAGCACGGGTGGCAGGTCGATGAGCCAACCAACCGTGAAGGAGAGCATCGCTCCGCTAAGCGCGGTCGAAACGAGCACGCTGCGACGTCCCCAGCGGTCGGACGCCTCGCCCATGGTCAGCGTGGCGATCACGCCGGCCAAGTGGATAGCCACGGCAATCCAAAGTGCGATGACGGGTGAGCGAACATCACCATGATTGCGAAATGCCGCCGCGAGAAATGTCGGCGTCCATGCCCACATGCCGAGCAACTCCCAAGCATGTGCCGTATAGCCGATGGTGAGGAGAACGGAACGCCTGGACATCAGCGCCTGCACAACGCTCTCACCCATCCGGCTGTTAACGCGGGACTGGCGGTGCACAGTATTAGGGGTATTGACCAAAGCTAGCCAGCCGGCGATGGCTCCCAGGATCGGCCCGATGGCGCTGGCATAAAAGCCCCATTCGTACGACACCAGATTTGATCCACCGCTCGCCAGCAGGATCGAGACGAGATAGCCCAGCGACGCTCCGGCTAGTGTCCCGCCGATAGCGCGACCTCGCCGTTCCGGCAGGAACTCGTCCGCGACGAGCATGATCGATGGTGTATAGGTCCCGCCTTGGGTGATAGCGACGATAGAATTGAGGATCAAGGCCGACTCGTACGAACGGGCGCCAATTGCGAATGCCACAAATGCTGCCGCTGCGCTCCACACAGATACCGCGAACACGATTTTGGCGCCGATACGATCTGCAAGCAAAGATGCGACGAGTAGGGATACAGCATACGCGACGTTGTAAGCGGCCTGGACGCTTCCCGCCTGGGCTGCGGTCATGTTCCATGCGCTCAGCAGGTACGGCAGGCTACCCGCATAGACCATCGTCGCGATCGAGGTACCGAAGCGACTGACGGAGATCAACAGGAGCTTGCGCTTGGGCGTTATGGCGGCTTTTAGGTAGTGGAAGGTCACGGAGACGGTATGCGATCGTCAGGTTCAAGCTCACGTTGCATGAGGAGATAGATGCAAGTGCTTTCTATCAAAGCGCTTGCCCTATTTCTGCGCCAGCCGCTTCGGCTATGAAAAAACTGTCTGCCCGAAAAATAACGGGCGCCATGTGAGCGGCGTCGAGTCTCGGAGACAACGAAATCCTTTGACTTCGTTCTTCCAGTCAGGCTGGTAACGATGGGAGCAATCGCAGGAGCTGCTCGGGCCGCAGAGAGCCTTAAAGCCCATATCAACCTCAGTCGAAGTCCATTCCCAAACGTTTCCCCGCTTCTTGAGCTTCCCCGCTTCACATGACGACATCCATTCGTTTACGGTTGGCAAACGCCTTCCGGCAAAGCGGCAGTACGACACCGCGTCATGCCAGCTCACCAAGACAACCGGGGTGTTCTCTTGACCTGCGGGAATGCGGCCACTAACCCAGTACTCAGGTGGCGTATGACCGGTAGCCAGAACAAACTTCAAGTATTCGCGGTTTGTTACCTCACTGGGGTCCAGGGTCACGGCCACCAAAAAGTAAAAAGGCAAATAGACGGTCCAGAGATGGGCTAACCTGCGTGACTCTGCCGGTTTCCGCATAAATCGTAATCTCCGCTAGCTCGTCAGCAACGTCCTTGCCTCTAGATCCGCCCGGATGGCGTCCAACCAGGATTGTAATTCAGCCGTGAGCTTTCTGACAACGCGCTCGCGTTGGAGAGCTCTTAGCTCAGAGCCGAGGGGACGTGTACTCGGGAAAAGCGCGAGCAGCGTTACCAGGTCTCGAAATGTACCCACGCTGCTCGGAGCCCGCTCGAAAGCATCAAATACATCCGGCGTGACCTCTACCTGCTCCTCTTGGGTGAGCCGGCATCCCGCGGGGGTTGGCTCCACGGTCACTCTAACCTCGAAAAACGGATGAGTCTCACTGCGGCTTTCGAAGAGCCGAGGGGGAATCAATCGCACGCACCGGCTCCGGTATTCCAGGATTCGCGCTCCTCGCTGAAACCGGTGATAGAAAACCGAGCCATCCCGGACGGGCTCCTCGCCTTCGAGTTCGACCCGGATCACCTGAATATTCGGGTTCAGGGGTGCCTTGCGTCTAAGGTCACTTACTACAGCGAAGACGTCCGCGGCGTCGGCCCGGATCTCCACCGTCGCTGCGAAGTTGAGACGTTCGGATTGAGCCATCTGCGATTATAGCGCCGGCACTGAAAAGAGAATTCCCCCGAAGATGAGATAGGCCAGCAGCAGTGTCCAGACGACATTGGCGCCCTGGGCAAGAAGAAAGGCCGCGGCCGGCCGGCCACCCTCCATGCTCACCAACTCGGTAAATCTTGTCTCAAGCCCGATGCAAGTGAACGCGAGAGCGAACCAGACTACCCGAAGGCCGCCCAGTGTTCCCTTGGTAGCGTTGACTGTCGCCTCGTCGAGCAGGAACGAAAAGACAACCGAGGCGATCAGAAACCCAACGACAAACTTGGGAAAGCGCTCCCAGATCACTCCTGCGCTCGGCGGCTCTCCCCTCTCTGCGCCCTTCTTGAAAGTCCACCAGACCGATATGAGAAAGGCGGCCACACCGATCAAAACATTCTGGGAGAACTTCACGATGACGCCGGCTTTCATCGCAACCTCGCTGATGAGGGCACCCGCCGCTACCACGGAGCCGCTCGTATCGAGAGTCCCTCCGAGCCAGGCCCCGGCTACGACATCGGGCATGGCAAAAGCTCTCGCGATCCATGGCATGACGACCATCATCGGCACGGCAACGATCAGGACAAGCGAAGTCACATAGGAAAGCTTCTTCTTGTCACCCTGAATCGCCCCACAGGCGGCGATCGCAGCCGAGACGCCGCAGATGGAAACCGCCGTCGAGAGCATCACCGCGAACTCTTCGTCGACGCGAAACCTCTTGGAAAGCCAGAAGCATATGTACCAAATCACCAAAACGACGAGCAGCGCCTGGACGATTCCGAGAGCGCCGGCTTGAAGGATCTCAAAGAAGAGAATCCCCGCGCCAAGGATCACAAGGCCCGTCTTGATAAAGTATTCGGTTTTGACGGCCTCCGCGAGCCAGCCGGGAACGCCGACGATGTTGCCGATAGATAGCCCGATGATGAGAGCGAAGATCACGTACTCCAGTCCCCAGTAGTTCATCGTCGCATTGCCGGCAATCACCTGGGATAACCAGGCGAGAATGTAAACGACCGGAAAGCCGATAACATACTTGCCGACGTTTCCGCCCATCAGCGCGACTCCGATGGCTGAGAGGATCAGGAAGGCGATTCCGATCACGACGGCATTCCAGATATTGTTTCCCCCGAATACTCCACCGACCGAAGCGCCGGCCCTGCCGCCTACAACCTTGTCAATCTCCGCGGCCTTTTTCTGCAGCCCCTTGTCCTTCGCCTTTTTCCCTGCAGCGGCGAATTTCTTGGAGGCATCGCCGATGGTCTTTCGGTCGCTTCCGTCGAGCGCGATTTTGAGCGCCGTCGCTGCGGCTACAAGCTCGGTCTCTCCCTTGGCTTCAGCCTCCTTGATGAGTGCCTCGACTGCCGGCTTGTGCTCCGTTGCCGTGGCGGCAAATTCTCCGTCCGTGGCCCAACTAAATCTCGGCAATTGCGGCCGCGCGCCGGCCAGCACGGCGACGATGATGAGGAAACCCAGCCAAACCGCCATCCAGTCTTCGCTTCTCAATAGGGTTAACCCCTTGCTATTTTCCGGCATAGGCTATTCTCCCGATTGTCATATCCCTTCATCTCATGGCGAGGATCGTAGCTTCGGCTGACAAATGATGTCAAGGAATAGTTGATCAAGTCATTGCCAGCGCAGAGGCGTTTCACTTCGTCTGCGAGTGATTCGAGCCAGGATCTCAACTCGTTGATCTTCGCCTTATTGCTCCAGCCGGGACGCAAACAGTCATATCGAGTTCAAAAGCGTTTACGTCAAATTCTCACGTTACGTGGAGGACGTTCACACCCGTGGAAGGTCAGGCTTTCCTTTCGATAGCGAGGGTCCGATCAAGGACAAATCCTCGCTCCGAACAAGGTTGCTGGGCTGGCCCTCTCTGTCGAGCTTCACGCCCCCTGCGGACGCGGCTTGGCGAAGACGCTGCCACTCGTCGTGGTAACCACGGGTGTGGCCGCGAAAGTGGGGCATGACATAACGGGCGAACAGCTCGAGTGATTTACGCAGCTTTTCAGTGCCGGTCCACTCATGCGTGGTCAACATGAGCCCGCCGAACCCGCCGGTTTCCGCCTGCAGCCGCTCGATCTGGGCGATGGCATCGTCCGGTGTGCCGATGATCCAGTCGCGCCGGTCGGCGCCGGA
>DASQUN010000517.1:0-6040 GCA_035641275.1 Candidatus Udaeobacter sp.
ATAGGCTCAATGAGCTGGCCGATGTCACCGGGATCATGTTGGCCGTCAGCGTCGAAGGTCACGATGATCGCCGGTTTGAAACGAAGGGCCCCCTTGATTCCCGTCCCCAGCGCCCCTCCAAGACCCCGGTTAACGATATGGCGAAGCAGGACAATGCCTTTTTGACAAGCCAGCTCGCTGGTTCGGTCGTTGCTGCCATCATCAATAACGATGATCTTGCCAAACCCTCTGGCCCTAAGGCCCTGTATCACGGCGGCGATGGTCCGCTCTTCATTGTAGGCAGGAATGACAACCGTCACATGATTGACCATTGTAAACACCTCCCTTGACTAGCAGGAATGGCATCAGCTCAGGGAATCTCCGAAGTCAAGGGTCATAATCCCAATTCGTTTAGCGTTCTTGCCAACACTGTCTCGGCTCTAAAGTATTCCTCTGCGATGCCACGCGCCGCGCGGCTGTGTCTTTCATAGTCGGAATTGATGGCATCAAAGGCGTCGATGATTTCCTCCATGGTGTTGAACGAGAACAAGCCCTCGCCGGTCGGGAGAAATTTGCCGAATCCCGTGTCCTGAGTGATCACCGGACGCCCCGCGGCTAGATAGCAGGCGCTCCGATCGCTAAACCAACCGGTGCGCAGCCGAATGTTCTGGTCCTTGGCGACCGTGAATTCACCTCTAGACGCTCGTATGTAATTCCGATAGGGCGACAGGTCTGCCGTCAAGGCGTGAGCGTCGGCCAGTCGCCATCCGTTCGTTTCGAGTACATGGCGCTCCTCAGGTTCCAAGTTGGCCACTCCAATCGCCAACTCGATGGGTTGTCTCATCCGCAGGGGCAAGTCAATAAACTTCAAAAACTCCAAATGTTTGCTCCAGTAATAGGTCTCTCCCCGGTATTCAATCTCGTTGCCGATTTGCTTCCAATTGCCAACGGTGGTGAACTCTTCTTTGCATGCCACGCTTCCCTCCCAAAGGTCGAGCAGCACCGGTTGACGGGTTTTGGATCTCAGACGCGGCAATGGCGGCACGGGACAATCAGCATTGCCAATATTTTCGCCGAAGGTGATGAGATCGTCATGCTCTTCAATGAGCGTACGGATGTCCTCGTCTCCTCGTACGAAAGCCATCTCGTGGATGACAGGGTCGGTCCCTACATACACGAGGCGGCCGACCTTGAGCCCTTCTTCCGCAAATCGCGTTGCCGCTGTGACATTCAGAACCGCATCCGCGTGGGCAAGCAACTCCTCCGCCTTGGCGCGACTCAGGCCGAACCATTCCTTGTCTGAGTAGCTACGCCGGTAAGCCCAACGGTCGCCAAGCCCAAAACTCTCGCACACCCGTGCCAGGTACGGGAGAGCGTAATCTGAGTTGCAAACTCTCGACCGGCGGATCGGGTCGTATGGCCAACTCGATGTGGTTTCGAAATAGTAAGCGTCGTGGCCGAGGCGTCGCAGCCCGACCGTGAACTGCATTTTCTGGAATGCCATCCCTGCGTAGGGATTGCATGCCAGTGTGCCGGTTACCACAACAAGCCGTGATTTCATCTAGGTGCCGACAAATCTTTCGCTGATACCGCCAGCTATAAGTGACACTTTCATCGCCGACCCAGTTCATTTCTCCGCGATGTCTCCCGCCCAATCAGGTTGCTAAGATCAGGGACTCGAGCCATCTCGGTCTCCGTTATTTTACGACACGAAAGCTTCGTTCCTCTTCGTAAAGCCCAAATTGAGTTCGGTAAAGCGAGGCAAAGGGGCCACGCTGGCGCATGAGCTCAACAAAGGTACCTTGCTCGACAATCTGGCCGTCGCGCAAGACCACGATCACATCCGCCTGCCGCACGGTAGAGAGGCGGTGGGCAATGATCACGGTGGTTCGTCCAGCCATTAAATGCTGCAGTCCCTTCATGATCAGCGCCTCGGTTTCAGAGTCCACCGAGGAAGTGGGTTCATCCAAAATCAATATGGGCGCATTGAGCAAAATCGCCCGGGCGATCGTCAGACGCTGCTTTTGCCCTTCCGACAACGTGAGCCCCTGTTCCCCTACCATGGTCTCATATCCCTGAGGAAGCTGGATGATGAACTCGTGAATCCCGGCCATCTGCGCGGCGGTTAAAATCTCCTCCTCGCTTGCTTCCGGCCGTCCGTAAGCAATATTTCCTCGGATCGTAATCGGAAAGACCAGAGGGGGCTGTAGGACCATGGCGATTTGGTGACGGAGAGACACGAGCTTAAACTCTCGGAGATCCACGCCATCAATGGTTACCCGGCCCGCCTGTGGCTCATAAAAGCGCGGCAAGAGACTTACCAAAGTCGACTTTCCGGCTCCACTTGGCCCGACGATCGCGATCCTCTGCCCCGCCGCGACATTTAAATTGATTTTTTTTAACACCGGCTGTGAAGCGTCATAACCAAATGAAACCGCTTCGAATGAGAGCTCTCCTCTCGCGCCTTGAGGCGAAAAGCTTCTGTGCCCCTCCGGAAGACTCTGTTCGGATTCCAAAATTTCGAATGCTCTGCGCACACCAATTTTGGCGCTCTGAACCGACCCGTAAGTCTCAAAGATACTATTAAGCGGGGCATAGAGTGAGGCTAGGTAAGAGGTAAACACGACCATCTCTCCTACACTTAGAGCCCCGGAGAGAACATGGTGCGCCCCAAGCCACAATACGGTGCCCGTTCCAGCGGCGATCAATACGTTGACAACCGCATAATAAAAATTTTGCAGATTATACAGCCGCAAATCTGCCGCTAGGCTTTCTGTGCTGGCCTTAAGGAAGCGCCGTTGTTCCTCGTTCTCCTTGGTAAAAGCCTGGACGACGCGGATTCCGGCAAGCGTTCGCTGGACCACGGAATAAACCGTGCTTTCCTTCTGACGTGCCTGGATCGCGGCCCGCGACATTTTGCTATTCAGAAGCGCGATCGCACCGAAGAGCGCCGGACAGACCGCCATAGCGAGAAGCGTCAAATACGCATCGACCCAAAGCATGATGACAAACATCCCGGTCAAAAGGAGAGTGGCCGAGATTGCCGTAAAAAGGCCATTCATGGTGAGCGTCTGGATGCCCAAGGTGTCCGCGGTGATGCGGTACATGAGATCGCCAATCTGCTGGCGGTTATGGAAAGGGAGCGAAAGGCGTTGGATATGGCTGTAAAGATCCCGGCGGAGATCATTTACCATCCGCTGCCCAATCCGAATGGTCGTGTAATCGTTGAGGAGGCGCAGCCCGCCCAAAAGGGCGTAAACAACCACCAATCCCGCGCAGGAAAAGAGGAGAAGGGTGTGGGGCGAAAAGTCAATCCTAAAGTCCGTTGACAACGGCTCCCCGTTCAAAACATTGTCAATGATGACCTTAATCGGCCAGGGTTTGAGGAGTTCCAGAGCGCTAATGAACAGGACCTGACCGAGCGCGAAAACGAAAGCTGGCCAGTAAGGTTTCAGGTAGAAACGAACCGTGCGCTTCATCAGCAGGATGCTCTCACAACGTCTCTTCCGATGAGTTCTGAACCGGCACAAACTCAAGCTTGTGCGCCAGGGATTCAAGGACGTGGTAAAGCACGTGCCCGAGCCGAAATTTTTGGTAGATTATGGCGCTGGCATGGGCCCACCCAATAAAAGCGGCGGCTGCGGCTATCTCTGGCATTGCTAGAGCAGCGGCAATGGCAGCCACGATGACGTAAAGGCAGAGACAGATGACAGAGATCCGTGACATTCGAAGCGCGCACCGGACTCTCAGCAGACGCTTTGTACCGCCGTGATTTTCCGTAGCTGTCCTGATTTGAGCCTTGGCCCAAGGCCCCTGGCAAATTTCCAAATCCCACTGGCTCCATCCCTGATCCATGGCAATGAGATATTTGCGCGGTAGGAGAAAATCCATCATGGCATTGAGCAGGCTCTCTTTTTCCTCTCCTTTCTCATTCCAGTAAGAGAGATAGAACGCCCGCTCATGCCACAGGATTCGTGGATCTTGGGTCGGTCCGTTAAGGTCGACCGGTATGACTTCTCGCCTGCGTATGCGCCAGCGATAGCGCTCGAATGTACGGAATAGAGGGCCCAGGTAGACCAGAGAAGCTACCAAAAGCGTCGCCGGCAAACCCCGATATGGTGGCGCGACACGAGCTCTGACAGCGCTCGCGAAGCAAAGGCTGAGAGTCAGTATCAACGGAATCACTCCGAGCACGAAGAGACCGCCAAAGGCGAAAGCGCCGGTGAGTAGCAGAAGGGAAAGCAAGTTCCATTCGAGCGTCAGGGGCAAGCAGGAAACGACAGAAGGAGGAGGTTGATAGAGTGTCTGAAACAGCCCGCGGCCAAAAACTCCCGAATAAATCCTCGGCTGACGGCTGGACAAAAAAGAGGAGAGGTCGCCGTATATTCTGCCGAACCAGCGCGATTGGCCGAGCACGTTAAAACGAGAGGGGTGCTTGAAAAACAGGAGAGTTTCAGCTTTGCCGTATCCTCGCTGCTGCTTTAAGTAATCGCGAATCGTATTGCGACGAAAATGCCAAACCACGGCAGCAGGACTGAATCCGATCTTGTAGCCTTTGTTCTGCAGCCGCCAACAGAGATCCACATCGTCGCCGGCCGCACGAAAAATCGGATCAAATCCTGCGATCGCTTCCAATGCTTCCCGCCTGAACGCCATGTTGCAACCCGGTATGTGTTCAGCGATTTCATCGTCGAGCAAGACGTGACTCGGCGCGCCGGGCGAGACCGCAACGCACGACGCGACAAAGGAATCGTCCGGCGGCGAGAAATTCGGCCCCCCTACCGCTCCAAAGTCAGATGACTGAAATCGTGCGACCAAGTAAGTGAGCCAATCCGTGTCGGTCATGCAATCCGCGTCGGTATAGGCGATAATTTCTCCCTGGGAGGCTCGAATCCCGGCATTGCGGGCTTCGCTTAATCCCTTGTTCTCTTGATGGATAAGACGAACATAGTCATAACTCTCGGCAATCTGTCGGCTTCTATCCGTCGAGCCATCATTGACAACGATCACTTCGTAGTTTGGATAGTTGAGTCTTTCCAGCGAAGCCAGGCACGCATCGAGAGTCCGATCGCCGTTATAAACGCAGATGACGACCGATACTTTGGGATAAGCGGGCAGACTCGGGGGCAGCGGATTGTCGTAATAGTCTTTTACCGCCCAGTAAGCAGGTTTTTGGCGACGGTTGTGATCCACCAACCCAAAAGCCCAGTCTTCGACCTGGAATCCCTCTGGGCCGGAGTAGGCATGCCAATCATCGGTCCAGGAAAAGATCACCGTCCCTGCGACACCGGTTTCAAAGCTAGCGCGCAGCTGCCAGGAAAGGGCGTTAGCTTGAAAACCGCGCCCTTCTCCTATGGAATCGATCCCAATCTCGGTTAAAACCAGAGGGCGATCGCCGGCGATGTTATGGAGATGAAACAGATAACGGCGGAAGTCCACCTCACGATGAAGGTACACATTGAACGCCACGAAATCCGCAAAGTCCGTTTCGAGATACTCAGTGGAAGGAAAATTTGCATAACTCACAAACCGATCCGGATCGGTCGCTTTTGCGGAGTCGAAAAGTCCACCGAGAAAGGAGCGAATGTGCTCGGCACCGTGCCATCGCACGATCTCAGGGGGGATCTCATTCCCGATGAGGTAAGCAAAAACTGATGGGTGTTCCCTGCATCCTTCAACACTGCGGATGATGGTTTTGCGGACCTCCGCCTGAGTTCGGGTAGAATCAAGAAAAGAGATGTGCTGAGCCCACGGAATGCCGACAATAATTCTCAGGCCGTAGGACGCGGCTAAATCCATCAGCCAAACCGGAGGAGGTGTAAAGGTGCGTAGGCAGTTGGCTCCAAGTTCCGTCATCAGCGCAAAATCCTGCTCCAGTCGTCCGGCGTCGGGAAAAGGAATCCCGTCACGGTTTGGTGAAAAAGGACCGTACGTAACGCCCTTTAGGAAAAACTTTTCTTTACCGATGAAAAAAGATCGGCCCCGCAGCGAAACTTTCTCCGACTCGCTCAAAGGCGCATGCCGGGCCTCCAGGAGTGTTGGCATCGGTATACTCACAATA
>DASQUN010000518.1:0-4695 GCA_035641275.1 Candidatus Udaeobacter sp.
CCATTTGCTCTCGTCTACGACCTCGGGGAGGATGAGCGCATCCTTGATGGAGTCGAGCGTCTTCCCTTTGTAGAGGAGATTATAGTTCGTGTTAGCGCCGCCGCTGAATAGATCGGCCAACACTTTTCCAGCCCTCAATTCAGACAGGATCCTTGTAGCCAAGTCATTTCCTGTGCCATTAACAGTAACGACCTTTATTTCCGGATAGTCCTTTCTAAATTCGTTGAGAAATGTCTCCGTCCCGTAACGGCCCACATAGAAATTGAAACGGCCCTCTTTCTTCGCTGCCTCGACGGTTTTTTCCCATTCCTGCTGCCAAGGCTGCTTCGGCTCAGCCGCATGAGAAATTCTGATCGAAAACAAAACAATACCGATGAGCAATGAAGTGATTAGACGTTTCATGCATACCTCGAAGAGCCACTCACAACGTCACAATAGTTAAATGCCGTATCCTTCTCGTGCCATTTCGAGCACGGCGAGAAATCTTGTTTGGGCCGCGGGGAGCAGTCTGTCTTAGATCCGTCGCATGCGCCAGACTGTGTGAAAACTCGCCGTTCGTCCTTCGACCCGCTCAGGATGAACGGCTAAGTCCTTGAAATTACCTAGTGCAAAATCCGCGCATGCTGAGCCAGTCGAAGCATAGTTTTCACACAGTCTGGCGGCAGCGAGGAATCTTTCTTCGCGCTTGGCCTTGGACCCGTACGGACGCACCAAAATGAGTCACTACCAGACGAACTATTGCATTGGGAAGTTTGCAGTGCATAAAACAGTCCCGTGCGATGCTTGCGCTATGTCATGTTTTTCTTATCCTTTGCCATTCTTGTTTCTTTTCCTCCGGCTTTCGCCGAGCTCCAGCGCTTCAGTTTAAGTCCGGACGAGAGTCAAATCGCGACGAAGACTGACGACCCGTTCGGCAACGTCGTCAAGGGGGCGCTACGCCTGCGCCAGGGTGAAGCGCGTGGCGACATGGATCGTTTGCAGGAGACCGCTACGGTGAGCCTAGTGATAGATGCCAGCAGTTACAACAGTGGCATCGGCTTGAGGGATCAGGACATTCAGGAACAGTATTTGGAGGTTCGGCAGTATCCGGTGATTCGATTTGATAGCGCCGGCATTCAAAAGATCGAACGGCCCTCTTCTCCCAAAGAGCCCTGGCAGATAACGGTCAGAGGCCAGCTCGATCTTCACGGAGTCCAAAGAGAAGTGACCGTGCCGCTTCGGCTGCTTTACCAGGGCAACAAGATCATCGCAGAAGGAAGCTTTCGATTATTATTGGAGCAGTTCAAAATCCCAGTCCCTCGCCTGCTTGTGTGGAAGGCGGGGAATGAGGTGCAGGTAGATTTCCGTATCGTCGGCGAACGTCAACCTTAAGCGCTTATTTGAACCGGCGGAGACACCTACGTGCTATTCAACAACAGGAGCATGGCGGAGGACGCGCTTAGCTTTCGCATCCGTTGCGGCGTGCCTCCCGGAACGGTCTTAACCGGCGTGATCTTAAGCTGTTTTCTATAATCTCTCTCGCTCAAGCAGCTTCATGAAGTTTCGCTTGGGCTTGTGCGCCGCGCGAACTTCGCCCAGGTAATTTGTGAACTCCGCCTGCCTCCCGAGCCGAATCATCAGCTCGCGCACCTTGCGCAGGAGACCGACGGCCTGCCGGTATGCCTCGTGGTTCTTCTGATCGAGCGTGGGCTCGATCTGGCGCTGGTAGATCGGCAGCGCATTTTCGGGATGCGCCTTCTCCCTGTTGGCGGCAAGTTCCAGCCACAGGTCGTTCGAGCAGCCGCCCTCTTGGGCCTCATGCCAAGCGGCCTCCACGTCTTTCTCCCAGAGAAATATCCGTACGAGTTCCGAATGGTCTACCCTCCGAAACCAGGCCAACCGATCCTTCGGACGTTCGTTCTTTTCCGCCTCCGTGGACTTATGCAAGTGCTCGAGCGCTTTCTCCCGCCATGGCTCCCACTGGCCGACCCGTTCGGCATGAGCTTTCAGATTCCTGTACTCTTCAAGACTCGGCGACTCGGTGAATTCCGCCCAGATCAGGGCCATCGCGTCATCATGGCGTTTGCGGCGGTGATACTCCTTAGCCAGGAACTCGCGCAACCGCGAGTCGGTCCGTTTGGGAAACGCCTTAACTCCGCGTTCTGCCCACTCTAGGGCGAGGTCGTGCTTCTTAGCATTCTTGTAAGCCTCGGCGATCTGCAGATAGTGGTAGGCTAAGGAAAGGTCACGCTTCTTGATGGCAACGACCGCCTCCACATCGCCCGTCTGCCGGGCCAGTGTCTCCATGATGTGCGTGATTCGAAACCGTTTGCCGTACTTCTCCGAGTGATCGCCGCCGGGCCCGAGCGCTGAGATCTTGGCCCATTCCGCCTCCGCCAACGTTCGATAAATAGCCAGCCCCTTTTTGCCGAGGATGTCCGCGTAGGTCTCCGCGGCGCCGTAGAACGTGTCGTAATCGGTGCGCATCTCCCACTCGAAGAGTCGGCGGGCCAGCGCTTCCGGGTCGGGCTTGGCTTTCTTGCATGCCCCGTGATGGAGATCCTGAAGTCCCTCGAGAATGCTGCCCATGTACCCGTCCGAATCGTCGACCGATCCCATGGCCTCCTCGACGGCACCGAGAGCGTACTCCGTGAGCTCGATGACCTCCACGCCATATCCTTCCTTCAGGAGATCCGCCACCGAATCGATCGCTTCCTCAATCCCGTGGGCGTACTCGTACGCGCTTCGATAGTCCACGAATCCGCCCGATTCCACGGCGTTATCGATGGCGCGCCGATAAGTGGTAAGGTCGAGCCGCTTGGAGTTTTTTTTCGCCGCCTTCATGAACAGGCGCTGCCGGAGACGGTCGTCCTCCATCGCATGGCTCATGAGCATGTCCACCAGAGCGTTCGAGTCCTGTTTCAAGAGATACGCGCGGACATCATCCATAGTCGTAGCCCGAGCCGGTTCACCCTTTCCCGACATCTTTAGCTCTCTATTTTCAAGCCAGGTAAGTCCTACGGCGACGCAATGCTTGCAGAAATCACCATCCGCACCCATAGGGCAAGTACACGAGTATCCGAGGTTTTGGTTTTCAATCCACAGCTTGACTCGATACGGGTAGGTTCCCCGCACCTTTGCCGTGATGGTCCTCTTGTCCTCGGTTACGGCTTCGACTTGTCGATTGATAAAGTAGTCCTCGCCGCGTTCGAAAGACCGCGCGCCCGCCATGCGGCGGAGATTGCCGCGTTCGAGAAAAGCCGAAAAGGGTGACGCTGATTTCGGAACCACAAAAGGAGCTCTCAAACGAGTTTTTTGCCTATACGCTAGGACCTCGAGGCAATCGGCAAGGCTCGGACGCGTACACGGCTTTCCTCAAAAACAACGATGCTTCCCTGGTCCAAGAAGGGAGTGACACGAAGCAGATTATTAAGAAGTAATCTTACCTGAGCTTCCGGCTTTCGCTGAGAGCTGCGGCGAAAGAGAATGACGGACGGCTTTGTTTCTTGCCGCGCGGCAAGTAAAGTACCAAAGTCGGTATCGGAAGATACGACGATTCGTTCCTCTTGAAACGCTCGGTGAAAGATCTCCCCGTCCTCCGCCTTCTGCATGCCATATTCGCGGACATGTACTGCATCATGACCTGCATTCCGCAAGCCTCCGGCAACTAACTGCGATAAAGAATTGTCTACGAGAAACTTCAATTACCATTCACTAGCGGAAGCTCACGTTCACGCACAGCCTCCGCAGCAAATCGCAAAGCCTCACGGATGTCTTCGCGCTCCAGGTCGGGATACGCTTTAAGGATTTCATCATCCGTGATGCCGTCCGCCACCATTCCTACAACCGTCGCTACGGGTATCCGGAGTCCCCGAATACACGGCAGGCCGTCCATCTGTTTGGGGTTAACGGTGATTCGCTCGAACTTCATTTTTCACTCCCTTTGGATCGCCTGGGATCCCCGCTACTTTCCAGACAACCACCATTATATTATCCCATTCCCTGCGAGCTTGCATGCAGCATTCTAGTCATCTCTGATTATCGTCTGAAGTAGCCGCCACGCTCTTTTTTCCAAACGGTTAATCAACCTCCGCAAATAATGATGGAAATCAAGCGCGGGCAACGTAAAAGACAGTGATCTCCTTATAGGCTAACTCGTTGCCATTGCCAACGAGTCTTTTCGCCAAGAAATTGGTGTCTTGTCGACCACGTTGATGCCCGATTTGGAGGGACGAGTCCGCCTAATCCTCGGGTTGTCATTGCCGTTCTCAGGTCAAGAACCCAAGGACCAATCGCCAGTTGGAGACTATTGCTAGTGAACAAGTCATCACAACGAATAATGACGTATCAGAAAAGCGGACCACGCAGCCAAAAATGTTAGCTCAAAGTCGAGATCTGGAAGTCAGCCCTTTGCGACCTGCCTTAGTTCGCGCTGCTTGTCTTTTTAGCCTGTTATCGAGTGTTTCGTAATCACCCAAATGTGCGTGCATGAGACTCTTCCACAGCTTGCCGTGATGCGGCACTGCGAAGTGGAGCAGTTCGTGGACGATCACGTAGTCGCCGACGTCCCGGTCCAGGCCCAAAAGCTCGGTGTTAAAGTTCAGATTGCCATTCGTTGAACACGAGGCCCACTTGTTTTTCATAGGCCGAAGAGCCAGCCACCTGACCTTGATATCTAGCCTTTCAGCCCAGTGCTTCACCCGGTCTTTGAATTCG
>DASQUN010000519.1:0-5197 GCA_035641275.1 Candidatus Udaeobacter sp.
GGATTCGTTGCCGACGCCTTTTTGTTCTTGATCATCTCCGATAATTGTTCCGTGAGGAGATTGGTGTTTTTCACGTATCCCTCATACAATCCGAAGTGCCCTTCGAGGGTTTGATCAGAGATTCCGTTCAAGCCAGATAGACTAAATTTTTTGGCCTTATAGACCTGCTTTTCCATATTAACTTACCTCCTTGCGTTTGAACTGTTTACCAACACGACATGTCAATCGTACGCGCTTCTACCCCCTTTGTCTTTGAATCCGCACATATACGATGCCTTATAAAGGCAGCAAGCGACGTGCCAGTTCATGCCCTTGGCCAGGTTTCCCATACGTTTGCCGTCATTTGTAAATGGAGTTTGAGGACGAAAATGCGCTTAGTGTGTCGTTATTACGATTGTCACTGCGCTGTCCATCTGTGATAGGCAAGCTCCGGACCCGATTTCTTCTTCTTTCCGCTTATCGTCGCAAAGTCGTAGGAAAAGGCCATCACTCTCTTCCCCGAAGGCTACGTCCCAAATTGCCGAAAGTTAAACTCACTGGTCGTTCCAAAGCTGACACAACCTTGTGAGCCAGAAGTATGGAATCTATTTGCTTGTGATGTTCGCGGCGTGCTTTTTGACAAACGTCAAAAGGCGAGTGGCAAGCACTGGATTCATTATCCCAGGCTCTTTACTACGGCGCCCAACTCGGACAGCGAGATTGGCTTGACCAAGTATTTAATTATTCCAGCTTGCAGCGCCTTTTCTTTCCAACGTACATCTTCCATGCCCGTAAGTACGACGACAGGAATTTTAGAGGTAAACGGGTCCTGCTTGAGTGCCACGGCAGCGTCAACGGCATTCATATCGGGAAGCCATAAATCGGTAACGATGACGTCGGGACGCTGCGCTATCGCCTGATCTATTGCTTGCCGTAAATCTTCAGCTTGTAAGGTTTCATAGCCCAGGCGGTCGAGGTAAAGTGCGAGAACGCCGCGCCAATGCGGTTCGTCATCGACTATCAGCACCCTGTGCGCCATTTGCAGGTTCCTTTGATACCGGTTCGCTATCAACCTAATCATTCATAGATTAAATGAAGATAACGGGACCATGAAGTTTGGGAATGAAAGTCCGGCACGGAATCAAAGGCACTTTATGTCGATTGTGACGACTCCATTTAGTTCGGTTCTTCTGTCTTCTATGATTGACCGGCAACGCCTCTAAATGCGGGCCACGTAAGGCAGACGAGCATCGCAATACAAAGACACAAAGACCAGCTATTCTTGTTGATGAGCAGAATTTCCAAAGCAACGGTGGCCGGGTAGTTGAGCGCACTTACCTTCGGATCGACGCGGATCGGACGAGCTCAAAACTCAGTTAGCAGTGTTCGTACAACCTTCGCTAACTCGGGCGGCGAGGTGGGTTTGGTTAGATAGCCGGCTATCCCCGCTTTAACCGCTTGCTCTTTCCATTCTCCAAATGAGGTGGCTGTGAGGATAATAATCGGAATGCCAGACGTATCGGGGTTTTGTTTGAGTAGTCTAGTCGCCTCCAAGGCGTTCATGTCTGGAAGGTGGAGGTCGGTTATTATGAGGTCTGGCCGCTCGGCTAACGCTTTCCTTATTCCCTGCCGGGAACTTCTGGCCTGTGAGGTCTCATACCCCATGCCACGCAGGTAAAGAGCCAAAAGGTCGGATAAATCTGAGTTGTCCTCGACTATGAGTATTTTTCCCGCCATGGTTCGGCCGCTCAAAACAGCAATTCCCTTGCCATGAGCCCAGGCGGAAAATTGAGAGCTTCTGCGATAACAGATGCCCTCTTCATGCCGTGTCATTGCCACCAACTATCGGGATGTGACGCAGCGTGCTGACATTTGAGCCAACGTTTCCAGTCATTCTCAGTGCCTGTCGTGAAAGAGACACAGGATTGCTCTCTACTGTATAGGAATGGATAGTTGCCGTAAGTCGGCCGTGTTCGGGCTTTATTAATTCCGGCTGGTACGGCTCAAAAAGCTTCGACGTGCCGTACGCTATGTCACTGCAGGAGCGATGTCATGAAACCGCGAACATCGGGAATGCAGACCCTTCCCTTAGGCGGTACTATCCAGCTCCAGCACCGAGACAACAATGCCGGTCAATCGCTCCATGCAAATCGCGATAAGGTCGAAAAGTTTAAGACTTGGCAGTGCGCTTTTTGTTTGCTCTCTTGCTCTGCTGCCTGCTGGGTTTTGACGGCTTTCTAATTACAGCCTTTGGCGGGAAACTGAGAGGCTGGCCTATTGCCCATTCCGTAACTTTATCTTTCCGGTGTCTGCTGGTTGGTTTAGCCATACTCCAAGTATCGCATAAAGCAATCAGGATCGCACCTAGCGGGATGGCCCCTATAAAAATCCATTCGCTGTTCCTTTTTTACGGCGATTGCTGTTCTCTCTCTAAGAATCCCAAGCCTCATCGCTTCGCCCCGTACCCTTTAGCCTTCATGCAGTTATCAAAAGCTTGCGCTTTGTTGCCAGCACCGACAGCGGCGGCCTCACGCTCACACTCTGTCAAGTCACGGTTATAGTTCCCCGTACGCTTGCTGTCGCTTAATCCCGCCGGGCGCTGGTTGGCGGCGCAGTGCACGAGAAACAGTGTCGCAGCGATTAACAGTCGAAACTTCATGCATCATCCCCTGTCAGCGTTGAAAAGGCGAGTGCCGACCATTCCTTGGCCGCTACTCGAATGACGTAATCTCGAACCAGCGGTTTCACTTGATTTCCTTCACCAGGCTCCAGTCGACCAGTTGGCTCAACGGGATCTCTTTGGAGATCTTGAGACGTTCCTTAGTTAACTGCACGTCGAGGTTAACGCCCTTATCGGAAATGATGCCGTCGTCGGTGAAGGAGTTTATCGAAGCATCATAGGCCTTGGCGGCTTGTGACGGGGTGATGCGGAGATAATCGGAGAGCATCTGAACGGTCTCCGCGCGATATTCCTTCATGGAGCGAGTACCTCGCAGGCAGGCGCGCACAACCCTTTTGACCTGTTCGCGCTGGCTCTGGAGCCTTCTTTCCAATACGGCGATCCCGGACAGAGGAAGCTCGATAATGTCGCCCAGATAGAGGAGCCGCTTGAAGCCTTCCTCCTCCGCCTTCACAGCAAAAGCTACGTCGATCGGCGTGGCGTCAATGGAGCCCGCCCGCAACGCCGCTAGACGGGTCGGACTTTCGCCAGTGACAATGATTTTAATGTCCTTTTCCGGCTCAAAACCAAAGTGCCTGACCGCCACACGGGAAAGATAATCGACGGTGCCGGCGACGGAATCGACGCCGATGATTTTGCCTTTGAGGTCTTTGGGAGTCTTGATGTCAGGCCGGGATATCAGAACGTGAAGCGGCCGCGAGGCCATACCGAGGACCGCTTTGATAGGAACACCGGTGACCGCAGCCCGCACGGCCGAGCCCCACGCCAGCAGGTAATCGATATCCTCGGAGATCAGCGCCTTGACCGCAATCGCAGGCTGCATTTGAACTTTATCGACTTGGAGTCCTTCGTCCTTGAAGTAGCCTTTGCGGATGGCGACGACGGCAGGAAATTCAAACAGCCCGCGGCTCGGCGTGCCGATCACGATCCGCTCCGCGGCGAACAGCTCGTCGTGCGGGAGGGAAATTCCCACGGCTAAAACCATGAAGACGGAAAACGCGGTTTGGCATCGCCTGCTTGATGCTCTCATGATCGGCCCAACCCGTTCGAATCATTCACTAACCAACCGACAATTCCTCCGGTGTCCTTCCCGTTCCAATCCGGATCTTCTGTTTCCTGGACTCCGGCGCGCATCACCATGGAGATCCGGCCGGAACGACGTCTGGCGACGACGAATTCTACTCCAGTCGGACATTCTTGCTGAAATCATATTGAGTCGAATAATCGGCTTCGAAGGCGTGAGAGATTCTGTCCTTCTCCCAACCCCCCGCGAAACATTTTTTCAGAAACGCCATCATCAAACTCCACGCGTCTTTCGCCGCTTCTTTCCGGTAGCGTCCCGGCATAGTGTCGTTCAGCCAGCCATGCGGCGCGTCGCGACAGAGACGCACGTGATAAGTCTTCTTCACCTTTTCGAAGCAGTTGCGGAACCGGGCTACGTCATCTAAGGAAATGAGGTGATCCGCCTCGCCGAAGATTCCGAGCACCGGGCAATTAACTTTCGCGACCAGCTCCTCGACAGGTGTAGGACGAAGACCGTTCCCTTGCCATTCCTTTCCACCAATCGCGCCATAGAGCACGACGGCACCGGCAATATCATTCCTGTTGGCCGCCAAAAGCAGAGGCTGTCGTCCGGTTTGGCACACACCGATGATACCGACGCGCGAGCCATCGACGTTATTCAACTTTTTCAAATAATCTACCGCGGCGCTTAAATCTTCTAACGCCCCGTCATCAGTCAGATCGACCCTTTGTTCGCCGCGCAAAACGGCCTTTCGATCGCCAGTAAACCGATGAAAAAGGTCCGGCGCCAGGCCAACGAACCCTGCTTGAGCCAGTTTTGCCGTCAGGTCTTTCGTATGCTGATCGATACCATAGCGCTCGTGAAGGATGATCACTCCGGGCCGTTTGCCCTTCACCTTGGGCAGCGCGCGCACGGCAGTGATTCCGGCGCCGAAACGAACCGTCATTGGCGCAATACCCGCTGTTTTCTTAGCTGCCATGAAAAACCTCCAGATGGCGGTCAGCTGAATGAATTAGTCGATGTTTGAACGCCGCCAAGCTTATCCCCGCGTGAGCGAGGGAGTCAAGATTAGTGCGGCTATGGTTGTTTCATGGCGCGCCGCGCCGTATATTCAGCCCATGAAACTTCAAGATGGATCAACCGTAGTGGCGAACCTGACAACCACCGGCCGAAAAACCGGCAAGCCGCGGGCCGTGGAACTGCGCTTCATTTATCACCGCGGATGCTTTTACGCCTCGTCAAGCAAAGTGGAAGGAAAGCACTGGTGCCAGAATATGCTCCAAAATCCTGCGGTGGAAATAAACGCCAACGGCGAGCGATTCGCTTGTACGGCGCAGCGGGTGACGGATGAGAAACTGCGTCAGCAGATCCTCGCATTGCGTGACTCCCCACCGCTGTTGGACCGCGTTGTTTTCGAGATCAAGCCCAGTGGCGTTAACTCACGTCTCGCTCACTCCTAACTGAGACCAAACGCTCCCTACTTCTGGGTTTGTTCCTTCTGCTCAGGAATCTTC
>DASQUN010000520.1:0-5640 GCA_035641275.1 Candidatus Udaeobacter sp.
AGCGTACTGATGATCTGATCTCGATTGATGGCGTGGCAAACGGCCTGGCGCACCTCTTTTTTGTCGAAAGGCGGTTTCGGTTGCATGGCGAGGAACATGATCTCGATGGAGTCAATACCCACGACGTTTAAGTTCTGGGATTTTTCCACTCGGTGGCGCAAATGCGGCGGGATGAATTGGGCGATCTGGATTTCATCGTTCAACAGCGCCGTGACCCGTTGTTCGGTTTCGCGCATGACTCGGTAAACGACTTCATCGGGCGCCCGGGGATTCTTTTTTGCCTCCGGATGATCGGGACGTTTGGCGATGACCATTCGCTGACCGGGTATGAGCTCCTTTAGCCGGTACGGCCCGCCACCCATCAAATGTTCCCTGTCGGCGCCGTCCTTGCCGTACTTTTCATAGGCGGCTTTGCTGGTCACGATGAGGCGATCGCAAATGAAGCCCAGGAGCGGCGCGGCGGGTTTGTCGGTGATAAACTTGACCGTGAATTTATCCACGGCTTCAGCCTTGGTGATCGGGCCGGCGACCGAAGCCTTCTGCTTGGACTGCGGATCCTTGATCACCCGCATCATGATCGAATGGACCACGTCGTCCGCGGTTACCGGCGAGCCGTCATTGAACTTGTAGCTCTGATTCAAGGTGAAAATCCACGTGGTGGGATTTTGAACTTTCCAGCGCTCCGCCAGCCGGCCCTCGAATTCGCTCTTCTCGTAGTTGTAGGTGCAAAAGGGGCCCGTGATCTCGCTCCATATGCCATATAGAAGTGAGACGCTGTCTCCGTAAGGATTGGCGGTCTCGATGGTTTCGGTCACGCCGATGGATACCCGCGTCTGTGCTTGCGTCGCGGTTGGGTTGACGATGAGCGAAAGCAGCCCGACGATTCCGATGAGCATAAGGTCCACGCAATTTCGTAACATAGCCATCCTCCGCGGGAAGAATTTCTCGTACATGCGAAGAGCCTTCTTCTATCGCCCCTGATCTCCATGTGTCAAGTTGACGCCCCATCGTTCCGGACAGTGTGTTGCTTGTTTGACAGTTAGCTGCCTCAAAAGTATTAAGAGCTTGTAAAGAAAAAACACTGCTGCTTATGGTGGGGCGGGAATATTGAGGCAAAGGCATCCTTGACGATGAAAGCGGACTAGAGGGTATAGCCATGGCAAAGGATGGTTTTAGGATCTTGGACAGCGACATGCACGTTTTCGAGCCGTACGACCTCTATTTGAGGTACATGAATCCAAAGTGGGGCGACCGGATCCCGCGTGGGGAACCGAGAAAGAAGCACGGCCAGATCAAGTTCACCTACGCGAATGGCAAGCCCTTGCGACTTTCGGGAACGCAAGTGTTTGCAACCACTGCGCCCAAGCCCATTCAAGGCGAGACTTCGCCCGGAGAGAGCGAGGTTGCGCACCGTTACGCCAAAGCGCTCCAGCGCGACTATGACGCCGTATCTCAACTTGAAGCGATGGATGAGGAAGGTTTGGACGTAGCCGTATTGTTTCGCACGTTTCCGCTTCATTGCGACGACAGCTTGGACGCTGAATACGCCAACGACCTCTGCCGTGCCTGGAACAACTGGGTGGCGGATTTTTGCGCGCACGATCCGAAGCGGCTCAAACCGTCGGCGCTCATCACGTTGCACGACGTGGACCTCGCCGTGAACGAAACCCGGCGCGCCGTGGGAGATCTGGGAGCCATGGGATTGTCGCTCGTGCCGGAGCCAATCAGTGGACGGCATATTCATGATCGGTATTACGATCCACTTTGGCGCGAAGCCGAGCGACTGAACGTGCCGATTTGCTTTCACCCGGCCGCAAGTCCGAACCAGGAGCAAGTTGTGCACCGTTTCAAGGGCCACGCTAACGAGGCTGTATTGATCAATGCTTTTCGTAACCCCATCGAGCTGATATTGGCTGTCGGAAGCTTCTGCGCCGGCGGCGTCCTAGAGCGGTTTCCTAATCTACGCGTGGCCTTTCTCGAAGGCAATTGTAGCTGGTTGCCGTGGGTGCTTTATCGTTTGGACGAGAGGTGGCAACTGCGAAAGGGATATACCAACGAGCCGCTGAGCCGCAAACCAAGCGATTATTTCTTGCGGCAATGTTTTATCTCGGTCGATGTCGAAGAAGACTTGGTCGCAGACGTGATCAAGAGGCTCGGTGACGAAAATATCGTGATCTCGACGGACTATCCACACGCGGACTCGCACTGGCCCAACGCGATTAGTGACTTCATGGCGATGAGCATGCCGGGTAGCTCGAGGAAGAAAATTCTGTGGGATAACTGCGCGCGGTTGTATGGTTTAACTTAGCGGTGCTAACCAAGGGCAGCCCTCACCACCCGAGTTTTTTAGTAAGGAAGAGGACGGATTTAACCGCGACAAACCTAAACATCGGAGAAGCTGAGAATGGCTAACCACACGCCCTGCGGGATCGAGATTCCCCAGGTCTTTTTTGATGGCCCAGTAGATATGGAGCATGTCCGCAAATTCGTGACCAAAGCGGAGACACTTGGTTACGACAGCCTATGGCTGCAGGAGCGAATTCTCGGCGGTTTCACCATGCTGGAACCGGTAAGCCTGCTTTGTTACGCCGCGGCCATTACGACAAAACTCCGGCTCGGCGCTTCGGTTATTCTGCTAACGCTCCGAAACCCCCTTCAACTCGCCAAGAGTTACTCTACCTTGGACTGTATGAGCAGCGGCCGGGCGATCCTCGGCGTCGGTCTGGGAGGAGGCCATTTGGGTTCTCATGAAGAGATCTTTGGTTATTCCCGGGAAAAACGGGTGACCCGCTTTACCGAAGCCATCCAAGTCATGAAACTTCTATGGACCGAGCCAAGGGCGAGTTTTCACGGGACCTTTTGGAACTTCGAAGATGTGTCGATGGAACCGAAGCCGCTTCAGAAGCCACATCTTCCGGTGTGGTTCGGCGGCCATCACGAAAATGCTCTGCGGCGAGCCGTCAAACATGGAAATGGATGGATGGGTGCCGGATCTTCATCAGCATCGGCTTTTGTCCGGGAGTCGGGTATGATCCGGCGTTTTCTCGATGAAGCCAAACGCGATCCGTCCGCGTTCGGCATAGCCAAGCGGGTCTATCTCGCCGTCGATAGTGACAAGGAGCGAGCGGAGCGGCGGATCCGCGAGTGGTTCGGGCGCCGCTACAAAAATGCGGACCTCGGCCCAAAGGTTTGCATCTGGGGAAGCCGCGAAGAATGTACCGAGAAGATTCGAGAGATTGTCCGCACCGGTGCCCGGCGGATTGTCTTCAATCCTATGTTTGACGAGCTGGAGCACCTGGAAATCTGCGCCAAGGAGATCATGCCGCATTTGTAACTGAGTTTCTGTGACGGCGAAGCATACGAAGAGCACGAAGGACGGAAAACATTTTTTTCAGATCCGATCCCCTCTCCGTTATCCCGTCTGCGTGTCCTTCGCGACCTTCGTGGTGAGGAAGTGTTTCGTCGAGCGGCGCATCCGCCGGAAAAATTTGCCCCAGCTGCAGAAACTTTCACGAAGAACTCAAAATCGGCCATGAAAATTCGTATCGGAATCACCCTGGGAGACTCGTTGCTTGATGGAAACAACCCGGAGGCACTGCTGAATTTTATCGATCTGTGCGAAAGTTGGGATATCGACTCTGTTTGGGTTAGCGACCGGATCGTATCTCCGAAAACCACTTTAGACCCGATCGTCTTCATGGCCTACATGGCCTCGCGCATGCGCAACATGAAATTCGGCACCAGCGCCTTGGTGCTGCCGACCCGCCAGCCCGTTCTTCTCGCCAAGCAGCTGGCGACGTTGGATTTTCTTTGCAAGGGACGGCTTTTATTGGTTGTTGGCCTGGGCGGAGATGATTCTCAAGATTTCGCCGCGGCCGGGGTGCGCAAGCAGGAGCGGGGCAGAAGGGCGGACGAGGCGATCGTTCTCATGAAAAAGTTATGGAACGAGGAGAGGGTCAATTTCGAGGGCGCCTTTTATTCGGCTCATGATTTGACATTGCTGCCGCGGCCTTTTCAACACGGCGGCCCGCCTCTCTGGGTTGGCGGCCGGAGTGAGGCCGCCCTGCGCCGCGCGGGTCAACTCGCGGATGGCTGGCTGGCGTCATCTGTCACGCCGACGGAAGTCGCAACCGGCATTGACACGATCCGCAAGCACGCCGCCGCTGCCGGCCGGCAACTTCCGGAGGACCATTACGGCGTATTGGTTCCTTATTGCTTTGCACCTAGCAGCGAAGAAGCTTTGAGGATCGCCGGCCCATCGATTCGCAGGCGCCAGGATCTCGCGCCATCCGAGTATTCTGCGCTCGGCACGCCGGATACTGTGCAAAAGAGGCTACGCGAGTATATCAACGCCGGAGCCACCAAGTTCGTCATGCGACCTTTTGGTCCGCGAGAATCGATCGGCGCGCAAGTGGAGATGCTTGCCAAAGAAGTGGTTCCGGTTCTGCAGACGCCGTTCAGTCAAAGCGAGCGTCTGGAGCGCCTGGGTTGAGACAAAAAGTCTATTCGCGGTCCGTAGCCGGGAGAATTAATAACACTGGACTGTATAATTGCGCTGCCCAACGGGATAGACATAGCAGTTGGCAGGGGCCGGCCGGTAGCTCTTATCGTCCGCTGAGACCGCAAGCGCCAATGTTGCTACGGTGGCCAATCCTCCGGCGACACTGGCCATCGTCTCGCTGGCCCTTTCCATTCCGCCCCCGTTTTCCTGCAAAAGAAGCGGCTCTTCCTGCATCTTGCCCCGTAACCAGTTCCAACCGGCATTGAACGCGTGCCTCAGTTGTTCCGAGGTAATCTCATCGTTATCGGCTTTTTCCGCGAGGTAACGCGTTAACCCCAACATATACTCTTCATGGAGTTTCGGTATCAGCCGCTTGCGCAGCTCTTCATCATGCACGGCAACGACAACTTGGTAAGGAGGGAACCAATGCCAATGCCAATCATCAAGGGTTGGCGCATACGTATCCTTGGCCAGCCGCGCGTAACAACCATTGGCTTGGTCATATTTCAAAGCGAACGCAAGGTCCTCCACAGCTTTCGGAACATGGGGGCACATCGAGTGCAGACGGATGCGGGTCGCTTGCCATGCCTGATTTGCCAGCTGGAGTTGTGGGTTTCGAGCGGTGATTTCTTGGCGAACCGGTGAAGCCGAGCAGCCTGCAAGCGTAAGGAATGAAGCTACTAACGCCGTCGCGACGGCACCGTTAGGTCTCATGGCATGCTTTCTCGTTCCGAACGTGCTGCGCAAGCGACATGCCACAACCCAAAGTGCAACGAAAACGCATTGTTGCCTTTCAAGGCGGCGAATTTGTTCTGCCAATGCTTGAGCGGTGTGACAGAATTGTCAGCGATTTTGTCTTGATCCTCAGGAGAAGTTCGGGTTAGAACCGGGCACGACAGCGTTGGAGTCGGGCCAAAACCGGAGGGTGCCCGCTTCGGAATGAGCCGTTCGCAAGCTGGCGAACGTGATCTCTCGGTAGGGAGTAAAAAACCCATGGCACGTGTTGAACAAATCAAGATGAAGCGCTCAGGAACTGGCCTTCGTGCTTGCGATGCCGAGCGAGCCTGGCCGGGCTTTACGTTGTTCGCCCCGCAAAGTGGCGGTGGGAAGGTCTACCTTATCGACCTTGAAGGAAAGGT
>DASQUN010000521.1:0-3617 GCA_035641275.1 Candidatus Udaeobacter sp.
CTTCCCGACATCAATTATGTCGCAGCGGCCAATTTGCCCTATGGCTTGGACGAGCTCTCCGTCGCCGGTGGCATCAGACGGAGACCCGTGGAACTGGTGCGCTGCAAAACCGTGCCACTGGAAGTTCCCGCCGACGCCGAGATCGTGATCGAGGGAGAGATCTCCACGGAAGAGCTGGAGAGGGAACGGCCCTTCAGCGATTTTCCCGGTTATCTGATGGTCGAAAAACATCGCCGGCCGGTCGTTAAAATCACGGCGATCACCCACCGGCGCAACGCCCTGTTAACCGCGATTCTGGTGGGCCTGCCGCCCAGCGAGTCCAACGGCATCTCGCGCACCTGCCGGGAAATGATCCTGTACAGCTTTCTCAAATACAGCTGCAATTTGCCGGAAATCTTGGAGGTCTGCTGCCCGGAGATGGGCGGGGGCTGGAACTGGTGGGTCATCCGCATGCGCAAGAGCCATCCGAGCAAGCCCTGGCAGGCGCTCCAAGCCGCTTCGGGCCGGGATCCGGCAAATAAAGTGATCATTGCCGTTGACGAGGATATCGACCCCAAGGATCCCGACATGGTGATGTGGGCCATGAGCTTTGCCATGCAGCCCCATCGCGATACTCGCGTGATCACTGGACGAGTGCCGCTGCTCGACCCTTCGGCCTATTCCTTGATCAGCAAACCGGAAGAGCGCAGCTATCCGCCGCCGTTCGGCTGTTCCGGAATCCTCATCGATGCGACTCGCAAGGGACCTTACCCTCCCGTGGGATTACCCAAGCAAAAGTATATGGAGCAGGCGTTGAAGCTCTGGAAGCAAGAAGGGCTGCCGCCTCTGGAGCTCAAAACGCCGTGGTACGGATACCCATTGGGGCTGTGGAGCGCGGAAGATGACGAGATCGCGGAAGCGGTGGCAAGAGGAGAGCCCGTCACGATCGATCGAACACCGAAGAGTTGAGCGCTCGATTTCACGGAACCAGGGGCGGCGCTGGCGCGAAAGCTTTTGGATGAGCGAAATGGATGCACAGCAATCTCATAAAATTACCCTCAAGATCAACGGCAACGTTCATCAACTCGAGGTCGATTCGAACTGGACGCTGAACGACGTACTCAGGAATCGACTGGATTTCACCGGTACGAAGCGGGCGTGCGATTACGGCGGCTGCGGCTCCTGTACGCTGCTGATGGACGGCGTGGACGTTTACTCCTGCTCCATCCTCGCGGTTGAGGCTCAAGAAAAAGAGCTCTTGACCATTGAAGGGCTCGGCAGCGGCGAAGAGCTTCATCCGTTGCAGAAAAGCTTTGCGCTATCCTATGCCGCTCAGTGCGGTTGGTGCACTCCGGGAATGATCATGTCGGCCAAGGCGCTGCTCGATCGCAAACCGAATCCCACCGAGGAAGAGGTGCGAGTTGCCCTTTCCGGCGTGTTGTGTCGTTGCACCGGTTATTCGTCGATCATCCAGGCCGTAATCGATGCCGCGCGCGTCATGAGAGGAGAGGCGTGAGCAAAGAATTACGCACGGTGGGGCAACCGGTCGCGCCGGTTTACGGAATTGAGAAGGCGAAAGGCACGCTGCGCTTTCCTGCCGACATTAACCTGCCGAACATGCTCTGGATGAAGATCCTCAGAAGCCCGCACGCCCACGCGAAAATTCTCGATGTCGATACGACAGCGGCAGAAAAAATTCCCGGAGTGGCTGCGATCGTGACGCATAAGGATGTACCCAGGGTGCTCTTCGGCTCTTACCAGAACGAAATCTATCCTCTGGATGAAGAGGTGCGGTTTGTCGGCGACACCGTGGCAGCGGTGGCGGCAAAGGATTGGAATGTCGCCGAAGAGGCGATGAGAGCGATACGCGTCACCTATCAGGTTTTGCCCGCCATCCATGATCCGGAGGTGGGAGCTCAACCCGGCGCGCCCAGCGCCGTGCTCAACTATCCCGCGAGTCATGAGATCAAGCCGGGCGACATCCGGCCGGAACAGCTCGGAACCTTCGGCAACATCATCGGACTCCGCGAGGGCGGACCGACGGTGGTGAACCAGAGAGGAGACGCGGAGCAGGGGCTCGAGCGGAGCGATGTCGTGGTCGAGCGGTTCTTTCGGCAGTCCGAGGTCAATGCCGTTTCTCACGAGCCGCGGGCGTGCGTCGCGCTCTACGAAGACGGCAAGTGCACGCTCTGGTGTTCGGTGCAGGACCCCTATCGACTGCAAGACGGCGTGGCGCGGGTTCTCGGCTTGCCGATGGAAGCCGTGAGGGTCGTTGCGACGAATCTTGGCGGCGCTTTCGGCGTCAAAGTCACCGGACGTTTCGCCGTCCTTTGCGCGATTCTGGCGCGCCAGACCGGCCGGCCGGTGAAAATCTGGTTCACGCGCGAAGAAGAGAGCCTGGATTCGCATAACCGATCGGCGCTCACGCACTATGTGAAGGCGGGGGCGAAAAAGGACGGGTCGCTGGTGGCGATCCAGGTACGAACCTTCCTCGACAACGGCTACTGGCCTTACGGCGGTCTGGGACAGAATATCGCCTTTGCGATCTGCACCCGGCCGATCGATCTCTATCACCGCTGCCCCAATGTCAAATGGGAAGTTTTTGCGGTGCGCACGAACCGGCCCAGCACCGGCCCCTACCGAGGTCGCGCAGACGCCGAGAGCCATTTTCCAATCGAATCGGTGCTGGACGAAATCGCGCATAAGATCGGCATGGATCCCCTGGAGTTTCGGCTCAAGAACCGGCTTCGCGAAGGCGATGATCTGTGTTCGGCGCCGAAGAAGATAGTCTCTACGGTCTGGGTCGAAGAAGCGGCGCGCAAGGGAGCGGAGACGATCGGCTGGGCGCGCCGGTCTGAATTGCGCGCCTCAAGTCATGGAGCGCACAAACGGGGCATCGGCATGGCTATGGTGATTCACAGCTGCGGCAGCAATCCCGCGGGCACTTCGGAAGCCGAAGTCGCGATCGACGGGGAAGGGAGGATCGCGCTCTTTTCCGGGACGGCGGATCAAGGCTCGGAGCAACAGACTACACTGCGCCAGATGGTCGCCGAAGTTCTCGGGGTGTCGCTCGATGACGTCGGCGGGTCGAATGCCGATACGTCAACCTGCCCCTTTGATTCCGGGCCGTTTTCCAGCAGGACCGTCTATGCGACCGGCATCGCCGCGAGCCGCGCGGCTGAAGCGGTCAAGAAAAACCTGCTCGAGCAGGCGTCGGCTTTCTTGGGTGAGCCGATCAGCCATCTCGAGGTCGGCGACAACGCGGTTTGGGTCCGTTCCAATGTTTCCCGGCGGGTGCGGTGGCGCGAGCTTGCAAAGCTTGCCGGCGGCTTGATCCACGGCAAAGGAATTTACAACGGAAAGGAAGGTCGTCTATTTGCTTACGGGTTTGCGGCCGCCTTCGCTGAAGTCGATGTCGACGTCGAAACCGGCGCAGTGAAAGTTCTCAGGCTCGTGTCATCGCACGACGTCGGTCGCGCCATCAATCCGTTGATCGTCGAAGGCCAGATTTTGGGCGGCGCGGCTCAGGGATTGGGGTATGCGCTAAGCGAAGGCTTTTGTTTCGATCCAAAATCCGGCACCGCGCTTAACCAATGGTTTCTCGATCTACGGACGCCGTCTATTCTGGACGTCCCCGA
>DASQUN010000522.1:0-3806 GCA_035641275.1 Candidatus Udaeobacter sp.
ATTTCTTTACTGAGCGCGCCTTTCCCATTCGGAGATAGATTCTCAAAATAGTATTCGTGAAGGACCATGCCGCCGTATTCGAATCCGAGCCGCCGCGTCAGTTCCGCGTAAGCTGGATCTTTTCCTTTTTCCTTGTGCGTCATTTCCAGCAACTTTTCCGTCAGCGTGTTGGTGTTCTTCACGTAGCCTTCGTAGAGGCTGAAATGCATTTCGAGAGTTCGATCTGAATTCCCTCGAGACCTGAAAGCTTAAACTTCTTAGGCTTGTATACGGGTTGAGCCATATCCATTCTCCTTTCCATTGTGGGAACTATCAACAAAAGCAAGACGCAAAGCGAGTGCCAGGTGCTACTCCCCTGCCGAGCGCTGCCTTAAGCTGGTAAATGGGTTTTCGCTTGTCTCGCCTCACGGGTGGGATCCAGCATGACTTCAGGAAAAACGCTAATGGTTGCCATCATGGATATACCTTACGAATCAGCCGACTCAAGTACAGCCTTGCACATTATACATGCGGCTTTAAAGGAAGGTCACAATGTAAGGGTCTTTACTTATGAAGAAGCAGTTGACCTTGTCACGAAGAAGCAGCAACCGCCTGCCAATCCGGCGAAAGAAACATCTGAGGAAGAGGAACGGCACACTACCACGAAAGACCCGGCGGCGTCTCTATTCGAACTCGCAAAGCATCAAGGCGTAAAGCTCGATTGGGTGAACTACGGTTTATTCGTCGATGACAGAGGGGCAGAAGGGCTACGAGGTGTTGGACCAGAGGATCTCGTGGAAGCCTCTATGGGGAGCGATGCGACTATGGTTATCCTTGTTCCAACAAAATAAGGCGAAGAGGAAGAGACCACCATACGGTATATGGTTGTTGATACGCGCAACTGGTTACCTGGAAAAAAGGTGCTCGTCTCACCCGAATGGATCAACTCCGTGAGTTGGTCCGATAGGAAAGTATATGTCGAGCTATCCCGCGATGCCACAAGGAGTGGCCCGGAATACGATCCCTATCAACCGATAGACCGCGACTATGAAGACCGCTTGCATCGACATTACCAACGGCCCCATTATTGGACGCCGTAAGAGGACAGCGTTCAGGAATCCGTAAGTCACACTACCGCTTTATAAATCCGAGCACGGTCATCGGCTTCTATAATCGATAAGCTGTATCGACGATTGAGAATCCACTCGCTGAAAATCGTTGTCAGGGAAATCGTCTCTCCAATGTAACGAAGCCTAGACGCGTTGAGGCTTGTTTGATCATGGCCATCGAGTTGCCAAGAGATGAAAAGGTGCTCATGTGCAGGACGCCGGCAAGTTTCGCAATCATCACCGTCGTGCTCAGTGGTGCCTTCGTGGCGGGTTTGCTGACTAGCTATCTGACGGTAGGACCAACCGGGCCCGATCTGCGAAGTGAAATGGAGCGCCTACAGCTGGAAAATACACAACTGAGCGCACCGTGAAAGCAGCGGTCGCCTAAAATGGCGTGATTCAACGAGCCATATTAATGAACACGGGTGAAGAAATGACTTTAGAGGCGATTCCCACGAGGATATGGGAAACAGCGGAGTCCAATGCGCGTTCGACCGAGCCACAAATACATCCTGGCAGACCCTAAAAGCTGTGCAGAAAGAGTTCATCGCCATACCGCTTGCGGTGACGGGCGGCAACAAAAAGGAAGCGGCCCTTCAACTTGGCATCAGCCGGCGTAACAACAAGCTTGCCAAGCATCGACTGACGGAACAACACCTCTGATCATTTGCGCAAAATTTGCACACGTCGTTTTAAGGCTTGCTCTCGCTGTTCAGACCGACCTGGGTTTCACGAGCTCGCTCATCCACCCAGCAATGTGGAAATCATGCAAACCCTCCCCCACTGTGAACGATCCCACGCTGGTTTTAACGGTCGTGTAAAAAAACTGCCCATGTAACGTGGTCCCTGTCTCCAATCTCCCGCATGTGTTCACGCCGTCGCGGCCTTTGCCATGGCACTTCGCTTGCTGCACACTTATTACGTGAAGGGCATAGATCCAACTCGGAATCGAAGAGGCGAAATAACCCAGTTGGCTCCGCGGCGGCGCAACCGCGATCAGATCCACTATTCGGTGTCTTCGAAGTGCTACATCCAGGAGGTTCGGATGGTCTCGATAATGATTCGAAAGCCAGAGGAGGAAGATTCTAATGCTTTCGATCATAGCGGCGACTTTACGCCCCGTGCTTATACACTTTCTGAGCATCTTGATAAACGCCGCTTTGGGCAGAATGCTCTCGTACAAGGGAACCATCTTGAATTCAGAACGGATCCAATATGAGGAAAAAACGGTGGGGATTCTAGTCCTATCAGTTTTGACCGTGAGTTGTTACACAGTCCGGCAGACCATTCGGGAAAACCCAAGGACCGCCAGTTGATTGCTGTAGTGATTGTTTTGTTTCTTGCAACCGCTCCAGCTAGAGCAACGGCCGCTACGCCAACCGAACAGGTCGAGGCTACCGTGCGCAGCGTTCTGCGCATTCTAAGGGAACAGCCGGCTTGGGAGGCGCAGGAGCTAAAACAGGCGATTGGCCGGCGTTTCGACTTTGAGGAGATGGCCAAACGCTCGCTGGGACGGCACTGGCGGAAGTTAACCGCGGAACAGCGACAGCGCTTCGTCACGCTATTTACGAATTTACTAAAAAACACCTACATTGACGAGATCAAAGCATACAATAACGAAAAGGTTATTTTCACAAGCGAGAGACGCGACGGCGCCTATGCGGTCGTGCAAAGCCAGATCGTTCCGAGAAACTCGCAGCCGATCTCGGTTGACTATAAGCTCCACATGGCAGGCGATGAATGGAAGGTCTACGACGTTGTCGTCGAAAATGTCAGTCTCGTCAACAACTACCGGTCTCAATTCAATCGCGTCCTGTTTAATGGCACGTTCGAAGAGCTGATCGACAGGATGAAGGCAGTAGAACAGAGCGAGAGCCGCAACAAGGAGGCAGCATAGACCGGCCATCATTGGGCGGCTCGTGGGCGAAGTTTGCACAAGCATTCAGAAGTCGGATAGAGGCCATGTTCACATCACGGCGGACCGCGTTAATTTCGATGCTTGCATGGCCAATGTGCGTAGTGATTGCTGGGTGCGTCGTTTCCATGGGCGCTCCTTCGATCCGCACCGTCGCGCCGCAACAAGCCGAGCGGCTTTATAACATCATGACCCCTCTCCTTCGATCAATGGATTATCCGAGAACTCCCAAAGAAGTTTATGTCGGCATCGTTGATGATCCACAGGTCAATGCAGCCAATGCCGGTGGCAGCCAGTTCTATGTAACGACAGGCCTGTTGGAAAAAGCCAGTAATGAAGAGTTGCTTGGAATAATGGCTCATGAGATTGCCCATGAGGATCTGGGACATGTCGCTCAGCTGCAAATTTTGGGCGCGGGGCTGAACCTCGGCGTCATTCTTCTCGATCAGCTGTTTCCGGGCAGCAGCGCAGTCACACCGATCGCCGGAACTTTGATCGCGCGGGGTTATAGCCGGTCCGAAGAATATGCCGCCGACCGCCATGCCGTGGAGATTTTACAGAGAGCGGGTTACCCGAAGGAGGTTATGATCCACGCGCTCCAATGGGTAAAGCAAGCCTCGGGCCGCGGGGGGGATGGTTTTCTTTCTACCCATCCTGCCACTGACGATCGTATCGAAGAGTTGAGGCGCATGGGCTGAAGGTTGCCTCTCATTTCAGCATGGACTCATCGCGTGCTTGAAAGAATCGGCCCGTCGACTCGTTCTCTGCCGAAACAGTACGCTCGATGGGATACTTCTATTTTG
>DASQUN010000523.1:0-4018 GCA_035641275.1 Candidatus Udaeobacter sp.
TTTGCACCGCGATGAGGTGCTCGGGAGAGAAGAGTTGCCGATAAAATATGTCGCCTACACGCCATGTTTTCGTAGTGAAGCGGGCTCCTACGGCAAAGATATGCGCGGCCTGATTCGCCAGCATCAATTTAACAAGGTCGAGATGGTGAAATTTACCGAACCCGAAAACTCCTACGACGAGTTGGAGAGCATGGTTCAGAACGCCGAGGAGGTCTTAAAGCGGCTCAAGATTCCCCATCGTGTGGTCGAGCTTTGCACGGGAGATATGGGGTTCGGTTCGGCCAAAACCTACGATCTCGAGGTCTGGCTGCCTGGGCAGAATACGTACAGAGAAATCAGCTCCTGCTCGAACTGCGAGGACTTCCAAGCCCGCCGAGCCAATATCCGCTATCGCAAGGAGAACAAGGGAAGACCGATTTTCGTCCATACGCTTAATGGTTCCGGTCTAGCCGTGGGACGCACGCTCGTCGCGGTACTGGAAAACTACCAACAGAAAGACGGCAGCGTGATCATTCCAGATGCTCTCAGATTGTACATGGGAGGCTTGGAGCAGATTTCATAAATTCGACTTAGTGCGAGTTCTTTCAGACTTTACGAAATTTTGCTGCTGCTGACTTACTTGTAACCGTCTCGCTGAGTCGTTATTCTAAGACTCGGTTGTTCCTGACACGCCTAATTTTTATCCTCCATTTGTCCTGCCGACACGTATCTTTTCGGAGGGGTGGGTGAGCGGTTGAAACCACCGGTCTTGAAAACCGGCGTCCACTTCGTGGACCGCGAGTTCGAATCTCGCCCCCTCCGCCAACACAAAGGGGCAAAGAAACCGGAGGGCCGATCGATCTGCAGCTTCTGCGCGCGGTCGTTCTTGCCCGCGCCCATATTGAATCGTGCCGTTTTTCATTGCGCCAGCGCCGCGATTAAGATGATTCCATTTGTCTAGGGATTAGAGTAAGTAGAGTGCCAGATAGGGTCAGGTAAACTTGTGGCGTGTTTTTTATGCAAGTGACTTGCGGACGTAAATCATGTCGATACTCAAAGTAGAGAGCCTCTGTAAATATTACAAAGACGTCAAGGCGCTCGACAACGTTAGTTTTGAGTTTGATAAAGGTATTCTGTCCTTTTTGGGGCCGTCAGGGTGCGGGAAAACGACGCTGCTCAGATGCATCGCAGGCTTGGAGATTCCAGACACGGGCTCCATTTCAATCGCCGACAAGGTTCAGACCTCCATCGAGAAAGGCATTTTGGTGCCGCCCTATGGCCGTAAAATCGGTTTCGTTTTTCAAAACTACGCGCTCTGGCCGCACATGACCGTCTTTCGTAATGTCGCTTTTGGTCTCAAACTACAAAAGCTGTCTGAGAGTGAGATCAGAAACAGGGTCTTGTCGGCATTGGAGTTGGTGGGCCTAAAGGAGATGGAAGGCCGGTATCCCTCGCAACTAAGCGGCGGGCAACAGCAACGCGTGGCACTGGCGCGGAGCCTCGCGTTGGAGCCACAGCTGATTCTCCTCGATGAGCCGTTGAGCAATCTTGACGCCAAGTTGAGAGAGGAGATGCGGGTCGAGCTCAAGAAGCTGATCAAGAAAGTCCGCATCAGCGCGCTTTACGTGACGCACGATCAAGAAGAGGCTTTTACCATTTCCGATGCGGTCGTTGTGATGGAGGGCGGAAAAATCTTGCAGTACGACGCGCCCGATGGCATTTACGATCGCCCGGCGCATTCGTTTGTTGCGTCTTTTATCGGTCATTCGACGCTCGTGGAAGGGAAGATTTTGAGAGTTGAAGGCGAAAATTGGTTTGTAACGGTGCCGGAGTTCAATAACGCGACGCTCGTGGGGCAAGCTTCGAAGCATGGGGCGCCCGGGGACGGCTGCAAAATCGTCATTCGGTCGAGTGAGATCCAACTCAGTCGCGAAGGATTTCCCGGTGCTAGTGAAAACGTCCTCGAAGGCGTCATGACCAGCCGTGAGAACCGAGCCGGGCTGATCGATCATCGAATCCAGGTGGGTTCGAGAGAGGTTTTGGTGACGTCGCATCGAAATTGTCCCATGGTGAGCGTGGACGGTGGTGGCGGCAAGGTGTTTCTTCATATCGACAAATCATCCATCAGTTTTGTTGTCGGCTAACCTAGAGCCTGCCAGCTGCTGGCCTTAAGGGGTACGCGCACGGTCAAGTGGAATCTCATAAGACTGGTTTACCAGCGAGGGACTATCATTCCCTTATTGGCCAGTCTCACTGCCGCCGCGGCCATTATCACGCCGGTTCTGATCGTTCTTCTGCGGAGTTTTACAACCGGTAAATTGGGAGCTTTCGTCGGCTTCACCGGCGAAAATTACTTCCGCGTTTTCGCTGATCGCGACATTTTGCCGATGCTCAATAACTCTATCGCGTATGCGGCAGGGTCGGCGGCACTTGGGACCGGCCTGGGAGGCCTCCTCGCGTGGATTGTGGCGCGGACCAACACACCAGGCAAAACGCTTGTCGAGCTGATGCCGCTCTACCCGATTCTCATGCCGCCCATCATGAAGAATATTGCGTGGATTCTACTCCTGGCGCCGAAATCCGGCATCTTGAACAACATGATACATCAATTCTTTGGGATTGAGACGCAATTCTTCAATGCCTTTAGCCTTGCAGGCATGATATGGGTCTTCGGGATGGCCTGCGTTCCGCTAGGCTATCTGTTCCTGCTACCGGTTTTCTTATCTTTCGACCCTTCGCTCGAGGAAAGCGCCTACATCGCCGGCAGCAAGCCTGTAAACACGATGCTTCGTATAACCTTTCCTCTCGCGCTCCCGGCATTTCTGTCAGCGTTTGTTTTGAACTTCCTCAGAGGACTACGTTCTTTCGAGACACCCGTACTCCAGGGCACGCCTGGGGGGATCAAGGTGTTCGTGAGCCGAGTGTACGATTCGATGGCGTTGGAGTTCAGTACGGGATTGGCCACGGCTTACAGCACCGTGTTGGTTGCGCTTTCGATTATCACATTGATTTTCTATGTACGGTCCACCCGCTTTTCCGAGCGGTATGCGACGATTACTGGAAAGGGCTATAGGGTCAAGGTGATTGATATTGGAAAGTGGAAATATGTGACATTCACCGCGGTCTTCCTCTACTTTTTGGCTGGTATCGCAATTCCGTTTGTTGTTTTGATCGTCGTCTCGATGATTCCTTATTTCGACTACGAGACCTTCATGAAGTTTCCATCAAACGCCGTATTATCGAACTATTATATTGTGATGAAACATCCCAGCTTCGTTACCGGCCTTTATAATTCGCTGACGCTATCCGTCGCGACAGCGATCGTTACAGTGCTCGCCGGTATTGTCATGGCGTTTACGATCTATCGGACTCGATCCTATGGAACAAAAGTTTTCGAGTTTATCGGCACCTTGCCGCTGGCCTTTCCGCCGCTCGTTCTTTCGGTGGGGCTTGTCATTGTCTTTCTTGGGACTCCTCTCTACAACAGTCTGTGGGCGCTTGGCCTTGGGTTGTTTGTCGCGTACTTTCCCTATGCATTCAGGAACGCATCCGGTTCCATCGTCAATATCCACAAGGAGCTCGACGAGGCTGCATGGGTGCATGGCGCGAAGTGGCGGCATGTTTTCTTCAAGATTACCTTACCAATTTTGAAGCCATCCGTCGGCGGCGCGCTATTCTATATTTTCATCGAAGCGGTTCGCAACGTCGACGTCGCAGTGCTTCTTACGTCACCCGGAAAAGAGTATGGTCCGGTTACGCTCTTTGAGTATTTTAGAGTCGGGCAATGGGCCGAGGCGGCTGCCGGAGGCGTGATCTACCTAATTATACTTATCATCGCGGTTTCCGTGGCCAAGTTTGTATTCAAAATGAAGTTTAGTCTATGAATTACGTTAAAGAGACAGATTCCACAAAGGAGGTTAACGGCATGGTAAAGAAGACCACGTTAGCTACGGCTATCGCCTTTCTAACAGTTGTGTGCGCATCGCAAGCAGGGTGGACCGCCGAGAAGGCCGACAAGGCAGCCCCAAAAGTCGCTCCA
>DASQUN010000524.1:0-3055 GCA_035641275.1 Candidatus Udaeobacter sp.
CACGAAAGAACGAAGCATTTCGATATTTTCGATTATGGACTTCGTGCTCCCTTCGGCATTGCTCAGGGCATGCTTTGGTCTCCTCGTGGTCAAATTGTTCGTAGCGCGGCGACGCGCTGGATTCTGCGGCTTGGCGAGAAAATCCTTCGTGACCTTCGCGATCTTCGTGGTTAAAAAGTATTTCGTCGAATCGCGCCTCCACGATGAATGGCCGCCAGATCAAACGCCCGCGCCTTCTCCCAAATAGACTTCGATGACGTGCGGATCTCTCGCGACACTGGCAGGCGGCCCCTCGGCAATCTTTTCGCCCGCGCTCAGGACGACAACCCGATGAGATAGATCGAGCAGTGCCCAAACGATATGCTCCACCAGAACGATGGTCAGCCCTCGAGCCTGCAGCGAACGGATGAGCTTTATAGCCTCGCCGGTCTCGGTGGGTGACAATCCAGCCATGAACTCATCGAGCAGCAGGAGCTTGGGGGAGGTGGCAAGGGCGCGCGCCAGATCGAGCCGCTTCTTCTCCATCACAGAAAGGGTATGAGCAGGGCGATCCGATTGAGCGTTCAGACCGACCGAAATCAGCAGCTCGGCCGCCTTCATTCGTGCGGCCGCTCCCGTTAGCCGCTGGCAGCCGTAGCCCACGCCGACGAGCACATTTTCGAGCGCCGTGAGACTCAGGAAAGGCCGCACCAACTGAAATGTCCGAGCCAGGCCACGGCGGCAAATCTGATGCGGCGAAAGGCCGTTGATCCGTTCGCCGAGAAACTGAATCTGACCTCCGTCAGGAATGAGCGCGCCGCTGACGAGATTGAACAGCGTCGTCTTTCCTGATCCGTTCGGTCCCATCACACCGAGGATCTCGCCCGCCTCAACCGCCAGGCTTACGGACTTGACAGCGGCAACGCCGCCAAAAGTTTTGGAGACTTTGTTCAGAGAGAGAAGTGTCATCGTGGACGGGTGAACGAGCGGCAGCGCAGTTTGATCTCTTGGCCAATTCTCCGCAGCTTGCTGGGCAAAAACTATTTCCAGACCTCTAATCCGGCTTATTCGTGCTGTTGTGCACCGGGAAAGCCGGGCCGCTCCTCAAGCCGGCGCTACCGGGAATCCAGGAAGCCGTGACTGCACCCCAATAAGGATTCGGGGGTGACAACTTTAGGATAAATTCTCATAAATGTTTTTTATACCACGTCAGTTTGCTGCGGCGAGATTCATTGGGGAAGGTTCCGAACGAGCGCGCAACACTCCCGGCGCCGTCCGCTGTTATCGTTGAGTGAAAGCTGGCGCCGGGTAGGCAAAGGTTGCAGTGGCAAACTCCTTCGGCCAGACCAGTTCCTGCTTGCCTTTTAACCATTGCTGGAAAAAAACTTTGACCTCCCCGGTTCCGTCCGGACGAAACCGTACCGGTCCCAATACGGTTGTCATCTTGGTCGCGGCGATGGCATCGCGGATCTTGTCCCGATCGAGGCCGCCGGCCCGGGGAATGGCGTCGGCGAGGATTTGAATGCAAGCATAGGAAGGACCGACGAGCGGGTCAGCCGGGCGCTTGGATAGTTTCTGATGCGCCTCGTTCAGTTCCGCCACCTTTGGATAGCGCGCGGCAAAGTGCCAGCCGGGTGAGAGTAGTACGTAGTCACCATCTTTGCCGAGATTCTGCGACCACACCGGGGGATCAGAGGCTCGGATAAAGACGGAAGCTTTAGGGCTGAAGTCGAACTCCTTCATCTGCTTGACGATGGTCATGCCGTCAGGAGGCGAAGGCAGGGTGAATACCGCTTCAGCGCTCGCCGATTTGGCTCTGAGAATCAAGTCGGAAAAATCCTTGGCGCCGGGCGCATATTCACCGCTCGCCACCACTTGATAGTTATTCTGCTTGGCCAAGCTTTCCCACAGAGAGCCCATCTCCTTGCCCCAGTCCGTCCTTTCCAGGATGAGCGCCACTTTGCGAGGCCGCTGGGGCGCGGGGATCGACGCGTCGAGAAAGGCGAAGGTCTCCTTGGTGAGATCGGGGGACTTTGGAAATGGCGAGAAGAGATAGCGTAAGCCTTGTTTGTGAATCCCGTGAAACGCAAATGCGACGCCGAGATAGGGAATTTTATTCTTATCGGCAATCGAAGCCGCGGCTCCGTGAAGATCCGACCCGGCTCCGCCTAAATAAGCTACGACGCCTTGTGTGGCCAGGGTCTCCAGACGGGCGACGGTTTTAGTAGGATCCGATTCGTCGTCCAGCATGACCAGTTCGAGCCGCAGCTTCTTTCCGCCCACCGTCACTCCACCTCCGGCGTTGATCTGCTCTAGAGCGATCTCGTAGCCGGTTCGGACTTGGCCGCCGAGCGCGGCGTAACGACCGGTCAACGGCACGACAGCGCCGATCTTAACGGTTTGAGCCATACCGTCGGAGCTAAAGCCGACAAGCGCGAGCGCTAATGAAAGCGAAGTGAGGGTTGTCCGTCTCATATTCTCCTCCTTGCCGGAGTTCTTGGTCGCCGCGACGATAGATACCACGCCGCGGCCGATCCGTCAAAAATCAGATATTGTCCATATTTTGTTCGTGCTTCAATCGATACTGATAGCGAAAAATCCGAAGAATTGAAGACTAAATCGGTCCGTCAAGATGAGGTGATCGGCTCGCTTACCGAGGAGTCCCCATCATCTCCGGCGTCGTGTGCAGTAAGTGTGCTATTCAAGTCAGCGGTGAGGTCATGAGAACTTTTTGTTCGCCTGCGTGGTGCTTATTTCTGGCCGGCAAGTAGGCGTATCCTGCCTTATCAAGTGTCCGGTCACTAGGGTAATCCGAACATCTCTGCTCTTTGACACGGCTGCGTTTCGGTGCGCCGGCTTCGGTATCGCCCCGGCTTTCCCATCTTGCGAGCGAGACCGAGAGGCGAGCCCGGGAGGCTGCGGGCACGGGGACATGGAGGTTACGTTCAGGCCCGGACCGTGGGAGCCACCACCATTGGAGTGGATTGGGTGGCGGCCGAAAAGGTAGAGGCCTATTGACCGCCGCTGGAAGGGCTGCCTCTCGGTTTACATTGTGTGACGGTTTTTTCTCGGAGCA
>DASQUN010000525.1:0-6221 GCA_035641275.1 Candidatus Udaeobacter sp.
GCCGCCCTTAAGATTTCATTCCTAGAGGTGCTTGACAGTCCGCTGATGATATCCTCAAAGGCAGCCGCTACTCTCCCGTCGATCTTTTTTTCTATGTCTGATTTCATCGGATAATTGTCCTTTCTTTCGGGGCTCAAACCGGGAGTGCCGTCTGGTACATAGTACCCCTTTTTTTAGTGTTCTTCTTTGCCTGCTTTGCTGATTCTCTAGCGCCTTTAGGTATGCTCCTTCGGTTCGTTAGCTCCGGTTTGCCATCGAGCAACGGTGACCTGTCTTGCGACAATCTATAACCCGCTATGAATGCAAATTTTCGACTTGAGGTTAAATGGCGAAGATGAGGCCGTTTAGGATCGATCTATTGCCTAAAAGCAAGCTTGTTGTTATGAGCTGGATCGTTTTTCGAGTATCTCGCATTTGACCCAAAAGAAGCTCCGTCTATTATAGTTGCTTCAATCGTCATAAACACAGTCCGCGACACCCTTGCCTGCGTCTCAGCGCAAATGATAGGGGAGGTGGAGTCAATGGCGTTCTCGAAAGCAGAAGCAGAATCTGAGCGCAGCGAACGTGAGACTGCTAACAGTTCCCCGGACACAAGGGTTCGCCTCTGGCTACTCACCGCATACTTCCTAAAGTTAGGAACAGTCGGATTCGGTGGGCCGGTGGCATTGGTGGGCTTCATGCACAGAGACCTCGTTGAGCAACGACGTTGGATTACTGAGGATACTTACAAGCTGTCGCTTGCACTCGCCCAGATCATGCCGGGGCCCCTAGCGGCGCAAGCGGCAATCGCGATCGGCTATTTCGAGACCGGCATCTTGGGCGCAACGCTTGTCGGTCTGGCGTTCGTGCTCCCCTCTTTTCTGATGGTGATTGCCATCTCCCTGGGTTACGTCGCGTACGGCGGGCTTTGGTGGATGCAAGCGCTCTTCTATGCGATCGGCGCAACGGTCATCGCCATCATTGCCATCGCTGCCTACAAGCTCGCCCGCAGCACCAACAAGCGCGATCCATTACTCTGGGGAATTTTCGTACTGCTCACTCTAGTGACCTTGTGGGCTCAGGCGGAGCTCGCGGAATTCTTCATCTTCGCCGGCCTCATGGTTCTTTTGGTTCGCGCGTGGCCGGGCTGGAAACGGGGTGTTTTCATGGGACTTGGCGGCGCGGTCTTAGGCGTCGCAATCTGGCTCCTTGAGTCCTGGCTCCGGCAAGCCGGGACCGTGGCCGATTCCCACGATGTACTGGCTCAGATTCTTGTGTTTTTTACCAAAGCCGGCGCTTTTGTATTCGGCAGCGGGCTGGCGATCATTCCATTCTTGCAACAAGGGGTGGTGCAACAATTCGGCTGGCTGAACGAACATCAGTTCCTGGACGCCGTAGCGGTAGCGATGATTACTCCCGGTCCGGTGGTGATTACTGTCGCTTTTATCGGTTTCCTCGTCGCTGGATTGGCCGGATCGATCATGGCATCGATCGGCATCTTCCTACCCGTCTATTTGTTTACGATTCTCCCGGCACCTTGGTTCAAACGCCACCGAGACAACCCTCAGCTTAAAGCGTTCGTTGACGGTGCCACCGCGGCCGCTACGGGCGCAATTACGGGAGCAGTGATCGTGCTAGGCACGCGGGCATTCATCGACTTGCCCACGGCGATCATCGGGCTCGTCAGCTTCGGGGTCTTATGGCGCTTCAAAGTCTCGGAACCGGTGCTGGTCGTGATAGCCGGGTTAGTTGGTTTAGCGCTCTGGCCGTTCGTCCGAGCGGGGTGAGTATCATCATCTTGGCCCGAATTAGCTTAGAAGTTTGTTTCCAAATTCTATGGGCAAGTGAGGAGGCGAAGTTATGAAGTGGGTAACCCGAGCTCGTCCGAAGGTGGACCGCGTGGCCTGTCCGTGGCTGATCAAGCGGTTTGTTGATACAGAAGCCGAGTTTCTATACGTGCCGCCGGAGCAAGTCATGGAGGTAGCGAAACGCGAAGGCGCCATCCCGTTCGATGTGGCGAATGTCGAGCTGGGGCATCACGGTCCGGAATGTACCTTCGATGCGATCTTAAAGAAACAAAATCTCAATGACCCCGCGTTAAACCGACTGGCGGTGATAGTTCGAGGCGCTGATACGGACGCCAAAGACTTGGCGCCAGAAGCACACGGTCTGGAAGCAATCGCCGAAGGGTTTCGTCTTGCATACAAGGACGATCACGAGCTGCTCGAGCACGAGCTGCCGGTTTACGATGCGCTCTATGCGTACTGCCAAGAACTTGTCCGCCGGGAAGGCGCTAAATAGGAATGCATTTCTCTCGCGCCATTCTCTTGCGTTCACGATTACGGAGCGCGCGGTGCAGGTCGTCACGGCTAGTTGGAAATGGGATTTTGAGATTGACCCTCCGAATCGACCGTTTGGTTTTGTCTTTAGCAGAACCGAAAGCGCCGGAAAGTGCTCCGTTTGCCGCACTTAGGCAGTCGAAACCGATACTGCGTTGGCCGTGGTGTTCAGATCTAGTCCGTCCTTGCTCTGCTGAGCCATCGGAACGCTTTCAGCCTTGAGGTCGCCATAGACATTTGGTTTCGCCTACGATAGATGCCTAATATGCCAAACGATTTTATAAGCGAGCTATGGGGATATGCACATGAGGTGCCGATGGAACAGCATCCATGGTTTCAAGGCATCTTGCGGCACCGTTGGAGCCGCGAACAAATAATTCTCGGCGAGGTGCAGCACTATCTCCGCATCCGAACCAATCCTATTTTTTTTGGCTATATGGCCGTCAACGCCGTCGCCGATAAGAATTATGAGCTGATGCAGGCGGTCCTGGAAAATTTTATGGAAGAGCTGGCCGGCCCTCGAACGCACGTCGATATAATGCTGCAGTTCCTCGAGGAAGGCGGCATCACACGCGAACAAGCAGATCGGGCTGAACCGGCTCCAGGAACGCTGGCAGCGATCGAAATGATCATTGGCTGTTGCCAGCGCCGTTCCGCTTTGGAAGGAGTCGCTATGCTCGCTTTCGTTGAAAGTCAACTCGGCGGCGTAGACAAGGTTTCCGACAAAGTCTATCGAGAGTTGACGGGATATTACGGCTTCTCGCCGCGAGCAGCGGAAACTTATCGCCTCCATGCGCAACAAGACGAAGGTCATGGAAGTCGCCAGATCGACGCCATACGTCTACTCGCCAACGACGCGAGGACACAAGACAAAGTAAGAGCCGCCGTCAAACTTGGCCTGGCCGCATTTACGTTGGAATGGGATGGGCACGTTCAGGCGATGACGGGAAAGAGAGAGTTCTGGAGCGGCGTCTCGGACCTGAGTCTTCGTCAACCGGAAGTTCGACTTCCGCAATCGCGCGAACGTTAGCGGGATCTCACGTCGATTGCACGCGCAATGTCGTCTCCGCCGAATGTGCGACAGAGCCGAAATCCAACGACTAGAAGCGGTCTGGAATTCCGCCTGCTCGGGAATATTCATCGTCGGTGAGGCCCATCCTTGACGGTGAAAGCTGGAGCGAAGGGCGAGGCTGGAGGCCGCAGATGTAGAGCCGTAGAGGTTCTGTCAGGCCCGGACCCTTGGAATAAGCAGCGAACGGGGTAGGCAGGGGTGGCCATTGAGGCAAAGACCCATCGGTTGCGGCCGGAAGCCTTGCCCCCGAGGTCCACTTTCGCGGGAATGACGAGTGACGGCTAACGGTTGGAATTTGCTCCTACAGCGGCCAATCTTTTGGCAGGTCACGACGTAACTTCTGGTATTCAGGATTATCGGACTGCTCCCGTTTTAGGCGCTTCAATGCCTTGATAATGTCTTGCTGACTGATCTTCAGTGAATTGGAGACCATACCCGTGGTCTCTTCGAAGCCGACGCCTCAATTGCTGTGTCAGCCCCGCATCCGCCGAAGGATGTACAAATCATTTTCTTTGTCAGCCATGCTTGCTTTCCCTAGCCGTAAAACTCAGGACGCTATGCCGGAGAAACCGACCTTCTGGGTCGTGATCAACTCGACCGCTGTCTCCGGCTCCCCTTTCGAGTTAACGACAACCCGAATGCGAACGAAAATTCGCCACGTTTCGCCGAACCAGAGAACATGTAAAATCAGAAAAGCGTTTTCGGTAACCATGCCCTCCGGTTCACGGCAACGGACGGTAACGTGAAACCAAGTCCTTTCTCCCGAAGCCAACTCAGTGTTTGGTTCAAAGCGATGTTCCTCCGATTTGAACTGGCCATGCGGCAACCGAACGGTCAATAGCTGAATCGGATGAGCGCCGTGGTTCTCCACGCGCCAGCCGATGTTCCATAACCCGGGGGCTCCAACTGGCTCGATCAAATCCTGCTGAAGCGCAATTACCGGCGCCCCACTTTCGTTTGCGGTCACGCTCGCTTCGATTACTTTATCTTACCTTCAGCCCTGAGTTCCTGTTGCGCTATCTTGAGTAGCTTGTCGTTGATCACCCTGTCGAGCGTAAATTTGCTATCGACAAGGCCTGAGCGAATGTCTTCATCGAGCATTTGCTGCAGCCCAGAAGTCGCGATGGACAAGTCGGACGTAAGTCCGGGCGCATAGAGGTCCCATGCGGCGCTGACGATTTCCGCATCGCCCGTCAGACCCGAATCAAAACCCGCTTTGATCGCCTCTTTCTTGTTGAACTTGGCAAGGTGGATTCCCTGAATATAGGCCTTCAGAACCCGTTTGCTCGTTTCAGGATATTTTTCCAGAACCTCGTTGCGAGTGACGATGATGTTCTGTGGGACACCTAAAGACTCACTCATGTTGCTGATCAAGGAATAACCGCTTTTCATCAACCGGACCGCATCTTCCGGCGAGAAAGGAGCCGCAGCAATGATGCCTCTCTCCAAAGCGGCAGCGCGCAAGACAGTGCCGCCAATCGCGCGCAGAATGACGTCCTTATCGGGGTTGAGGTGGTATTTCTTGAGGAAGGCTTTCATGGCGAACTCGGAATAGGTCCCTGCTCCGGTTACGCCGATCACTTTACCTTTGAGGTCCTCTACCGTCCTGGTCTGTTTGTTGCCAAGGAGGATGTAATTCGTAGTATTGGAGGTGCAGCCGATTATAGAGAGATCCAATCCTCGCGATTTGCTCCGAAATACCGCTTGCGCGCCACCAATCGCTGCAAAGTCAACTTCACCGGCAACTAGAGCAGCGATGGCCGCCGGCCCGCCACGAATCAGAATAGGTTCGACTTGAAGCCCTTGTTGCTTGAAAAATCCCCGAGCAAGGGCAGCCCGAAAAGGAATCTCACTATTCCACGCAAGGCTCACGAAAACCATCCGCACGTTTTTCTTCTCCTGCCCCAGTGCTGGACCCCCGACGGAAACAAGCAGCAAAAGACAAACGATGAGGCACAAAAGACGATTTGACTGTTGTGCGATTTTCATCGCTCCATCACTCCCGCACTCCATCGGCCCAATCTTCTCACCTCTTCGCATGCACGGTCATTCGTCCTTGTTTGTCGAAAGTGAAGACCTCATAGGGCTCCGGCTTCGGCCCCTCCATACCCGGCGAGCCCACCGGCATTCCCGGGACGGCGAGCCCAACGATGGCCGGTTTTTCCTTCAACATGCGCGTAATCAGGTCGGCTGGCACATGACCCTCAACCACATAGCCATCAACGATTGCGGTGTGACAGGAATAAAGCTTTTCAGGTACTCCATGCTTGTCTTTGAGATCCGTGAATTTCCTGCCGAAAACATCTTTCGTCTGCACCTTGAAACCGTTTTCTTGTAGGTGACCCACCCACTGCATGCAGCAGCCTCACGTCGGTTGTTTATATACGGTCACCATGGGCGCGGATGTCGTTGACTGGGAGCTCGCAGCGGCGGCCACTAGGATCAGCAGACCACCCATAAACAGAAAATAGCCATAGCGCGATTTAGGAAGGTGCATATCTCTCCTCCTAATATAATATTGGCTTCCCATGCCCATAGGTTAACAGATCGATTCCTTTCAGAAAAGCCACTTTTTCTCTCGATGGTGGCGTCGTTGACACTTCAATTTCGATTATTATAGAGCCATTATGGAGCGTGGCGCCTAAAGGGAGGATACACACATGGCTAGAGATGGACTTAAGATTCTAGACAGCGACATGCACCTCATGGAACCTGTAGATCTTTGGCAACGCTATATAGACTCGCCATTTAAGGACCGGGCGCCCCGGGGTCTCACAAGCGTCAATGTCCGTGATCTTAGAATGGCTCATGCCGACGGGCGACTCTGGGGC
>DASQUN010000526.1:0-10078 GCA_035641275.1 Candidatus Udaeobacter sp.
GCGTGAGGTTGGAAGAAATGATGGTCGTCACGGAGAAGGGACCGGAAGTCACCACGCAATTCCCAATCGAGGAGATCACGGTCATCGACTGAAATACACCGGCGGAGAGCAACCACGACGAAGGACCTAGCGCGGCAAAGCCGCAGCCAAATCGGAGTGACTCGCGCAAAGGCGCAAAAGGCGCCAAGGAGAAACGACAAATCCCAAAATTCGAAATCCGAAATTCAAAACAATTCCAAATGATCAAAAAACACAAAATTCCAAACAATCTCATTTCGGATTTTGGAATTCGTAATTCGGATTTGAGCCTTTCGGTTTGTTTCGGATTTCGAGCTTCGGATCTCGGATTTTGAATCGCATCACTTGGCGTCTTGGCGCGATGACAGATATCGATCGGACAAGCCATGTAGGGGCGATCCGCCGTGGGCGCCCATCCGGGCAGGCACAGCGGCCTGCCCCTACCGCAAACGCGCAAAGACGCGAAGGCAGACAAAAAGGATAAATTCTTCGTGACCTCGTGCGCTTCATGGTGAATTTTTACGAATTCCTGACCGGCGCGGCCATCCACAAGCGAAAAACTAACGGCCAGGGCACAAAACCGAATCAAATGAAGCAACAACGACCGACGCGGACTGCGCGGCGCGACTCATGGGTTGGTCACTGCTTCCGGGGGCACCGTCCTGATTGCCCGGACTGACGATTCCAGCCAACTGGCTGGCCCGGGCCGATAAAGTAATCCGATGATTGTGAAATCTAAAATGCACAATCGAAAATCTAAAATCGGCAGGCGATCCCCGCGCGCGACTTCGACAATCGACATTCACGCCCACTTCGTTCCCGAGGAATATCTCCGACTCATCGAGACGGAAGGACAATCCTACGGCGTGAGCCTACGCCCCGGGCCGAACGGACCGTTCATTGTCATGGGTCAGGTGGCGATCGGCCCGATCACCGCGCGCTACCACGATTTCAGTCTGCGTCTAAAAGCGATGGACGCCCAAGGCGTAGCCGTCCACGCTCTTTCCCTCATGCCGCCGATGGTCTACTGGGCGGATGGCAGTCTCGGTTTGCGACTCGCCAAACTCGTCAACGACGCCATGGCCGAAGCCGCCCGGCTTCATCCCGACCGCTTCGTCGGGCTGGCAACCCTTCCGCTGCAAGATCCTGAAGCCGCTATTGCCGAGGCGGAACGGGCCGTCACCGAGCTCGGGTGCCGCGGCATCTATCTCGGCACGAACGTTCGCGGAAAAGAGCTCACTGACTCTTCGTTTCTACCGGTCTTTGAGCGCATTCACGCCCTGAGAGTCCCGATCTTTCTCCATCCGCTGAATGTTATCGGCGCTCAGCGGTTGACGAACTACTACCTGCATAACCTTCTAGGAAATCCGTTTGATACTGCAGTCGCTGCGGCCAACTTGATCTTTAGCGGACTTCTCGATCGGTTTCCGAAACTGGAGATTTGTCTGCCGCACGCCGGAGGCGCGCTTCCTTATCTGATCGGCCGGCTCAACCACGGGTGGAAGGTGCGCCAGGAGTGCCGAGCCTTGAAGCGGCCGCCGTCGAGCTATCTCAGACGGTTCACCTACGACACCATCAGCCACGCTCCGGAGTCACTCAACTATCTCATTAACCTCGTTGGCGTGGACCGCGTGATGATGGGCAGCGACTACTGCTTTGATATGGGTTACGAGCGGCCGGTCAAAGTCGTCAGCGTTCTCAAGCTGAGTCGTGCGGATCAAGAAAAAATTCTGGGCGGCAATGCCGCCCGCCTGCTCCGGCTCCGATAACTGTTCCCCCCTCGTCGCGAGCGCCGCATCCAGCCTTGGACTTCCCCTTGAACGTAAGAAGAAAACCTCCCGGCTAGTCTGGTGTCTGATAAATCCGCAACAGACTTTCGCCGTCACTCGGGCCGAGCGGGCAGATGCACGCGAGAGCCCGGAATCGAGAAAACACAAGGTAATGACGATAGAGAGTCGCCGACTTATTCAATGAACTTCTGAGACGGACACTTGAAACCTCTGGAGCTTCCTTTCAAGGGTTGAAATAAAGTTTTGGCTTCGCTACAAAATTTAAATTTGAGATATAAGTTGGATTCCGCGGGTTACCATACTTCAGCGTGTTTACGGGTCCAGCCAGTAAGTTGTTGTCAAAAACAGGAGGCAAAAAATGCGAATTGTAGCAGTTCTTTGTAGTATCGCGCTGTCCGCCGCTCCCGCGATGGCCCAACACCAGCATGGAAATGCAACCGGAAAAGTGGCTGAACTTCACCCGGGCCTGGGCAACTATCACCATCCGATCACGACGAAAAATCCCGAAGCTCAAACATACTTCAACCAGGGCCTGATGCTTCTGTACGGCTTCAACCACGACGAAGCCGGCCGTTACTTTCGCCGCGCCGCAGAGCTCGATCCTGAAGCGGCAATGCCGTACTGGGGACTCGCGCTTTCCATCGGGCCAAATTATAACGATACCGCGGTGGATGAGAACCGCGCCAAAGCCACTCACGAAGCGGTACAAAAGGCGCTTGAGCGCGCGCCCAAGGCGAGCGCCCGCGAGCAGGATTACATCCGTACCTTGGCGAAACGTTACCCGTCGGCGAATGCCAAGTCTGACTGGAAACGCTTCCATGTCGATTACAGCAACGCTATGCGCGAGCTGGTGAAAAAATATCCGGACGACCTCGATGCGACCACCATGTTCGCCGAGAGTCTCATGATGCTGCGGCCTTGGCAGCTCTGGACGCTTGAGGGCAAGCCGGCACCCGGCACTTTGGAGCTTGTCGCGGTGCTTGAATCTGTGCTGAAGCGCAACCCGGATCATCCAGGGGCGAACCACTTTTACATCCACGCCGTGGAAGCTTCGCCGAACCTCGAACGTGCCATCCCGAGCGCAACCCGCCTTATGACGCTCGTGCCGGGCGCGGGCCACCTGGTCCACATGCCCGGGCATATCTTTCTTCAGACCGGTGACTACGAGTTAGCCGCAAAGACGAACGTAAACGCCGCCGCGGCCGACAAGGCATTCGTCCAGCGCACGGGCGCCACCGGCGTTTACCCGCTGATGTACTGGACGCACAACATTCACTTCATCTCTTACGCGCGCGCCCAACAGGGTCGCTATGACGAGGCGAAACAGGCAGCCGAGCAAATGGTCCAGAACGTGCGCGACGCGGATTTGCAGATGCAGATGCTTGAAGGCTTTCACCTTTATCCGTTGATGGTCGATCTCCGCTTCCATCGTTGGGACGACATTCTCAAGACCCCGGCTCCTACGCCGGAGCGAAAGCTCCATCGCGCATTTTGGCAGTATGCGCGGGCGATGGCGCTGGCGGGCCAAGGTAAGCTGGACGATGCGGCGGCAGAACAGAAGCAGTTTGAATCGTTACGCAAGGCGGTCCCATCCGAATCGCAGTTCCTGATCAATAACAAATCCTCGGATATCCTGGCCCTTGCCGCTGCCACCCTTGACGCGCGGCTCGCCTGGGCGCGCGGCGAAAAGGAAAAGTCGATCCGCGAATGGCGCCGCGCCGTCAAGCTTGAGTCCAAGATCCAATATGACGAGCCGCCGGCGTGGTTTTACCCGGTGCGACAGTCGCTGGCCGCCGCGCTACTGCGCAATGGACGGGCTAAAGAAGCAGAGGCGACATTCCGGCAGGCGAGTCAGAAGCATCCCCGCGATGGCCGGCTTCTCTTCGGGGTATGGCAGAGCTTGGTCGCGCAAAAGCGTGATAACGAGGCAGCGCTCGTTGAACAGCAATTCAACGCCGCGTGGAAAGACGCCACGGTGAAGCTGAATGTCGAAGATCTGTAACGGCAAGAAGTAAGCGTCTCGTTCGGCCGATCTGCCGGATGCTACGAAAGACGGAACCAGCCACGCTTTAGACTCACTTAGTGTTTTCGTGAAGCTATTCGGCACACCGTGCCAAGCGCGGGCCGGGAAGGCGCGGTGACCCTAGATATCTGATCGGGAAGACGTTTGTCAGAAGCAAACTTGCTACGCCCCGATAGCACAAATGATACTCCCCTTTACTGATGTTCCGTCGATCAGGTCCGACGGACCAAAACTTTTGTTTAAAACTCAATGACTTACCCCTCTTTGTAAATTAAATCTGGTACTGGCATAAGCATTGCGCTATACGGGGGCTTCCTGAGGCAGCAGTGCGACAATTAATCCTAACTCTCGCCGGGTTTCTCTTGCTTTCGCTCCTTCGATCAATCCCACTCGCGCCGTTCCCTGTTTACATGTTTGCGGGCGTCAACCTTTTTCCAAACATCCTTTCCAAGCCCCTGGAGTTCCAAAATGGAAAGAGGGGTGGCATTTTCCGTTGCCACACTAAGAATATGAATAACTTCTTGGGCAATAGACCTATGTTCCCGGTGCGCGCGTGCCTGAATCTTTCTGTACAAGCGATCTGGCAGATTCTTGATATTCAGGGTAGCCATAAGTTCCTCCAGAACGCTGCCAGTATGGAGGAACCGACAGTAACGGTCAAGCTATGGAACTGACGACGGACGACTGTGGCGCAGCTGCAAACCGTTCGAGCTGGTGATCAATTTAAAGACGGCGAAGCAAATCGGCCTGACGATTCCGCCCAACGTCCTGGCAAGAGCAGATAAGGTGATTCGGTGAAACCATTTTGGATTTTTGATTTTGGATTTTCGATTGCGGTATCCAAGAGCAAGAAAGTTTTTGGTCTTGCTCTGGGCGCTTTGCACTTTGCGCTCTGCTTTCCCCCTAACTTGGCCCGATCGCCCGGTTAGCCGGCATTCTCTTTACTGCTGGAGCATCCCAAGACCCGGAGCGGCAAGATCATGCGCCGTCTTCTTTGCGGCGTCGCTGATGGCGACGCCCTGGCGCGATATGGGGACTCCGGCGGATCCGGCGGTGGCGAAGTTCAAGGAGCAGTAGTACGAAAAGGAATGAGAAGTGTTAAGCGCAGCCGACAAGAGCCGTTAGACTCCTAGAACTTGAAACCCTTCCCTTTCTGCGGCACCACCCAACCGCTCATCCAGAGTGACAAAGGGAAAGCCTTGGGGATTCTCCTCGGAGGCAAGGAGCGCAGCGGCCAGTTGTAAAGAATCGGCTGCCCGAAGGGGATGCGTTTCCAGCAGGCGCCGCGCGCGGTCCCGAACTCGCTCTACGGAAATGACCTCGGACCAAGCTTTCTCTAGAGCAGTGAGTTGCTCTTTAGCCTTGCTCAACTCAATGGGTTTGAGAGACTTTTCTCTTAGCCTTCGGGTCAATGCCGATATGACCTCCACGGGAGTCAGAAGCCAAACCACGATGTCGCTATCTTCGGCTAGAAGCGCACGGCAATCGCCTGTTTCTTTCTCTAGCGCGATTAGAGCCACGATCGCAGAGGCATCCCAGAACCTCACCGTCCTCTTTCCCTCTCCTCTAATAGCGCGTCCAGAATCCTCGCACGCTTGCCGCTGAGTTTTTCCTTGAAGAACTTCTCAGGAATCTTGCCGCTGCCCAATCGGATGATGCCTTTTCGCTCCAGAGCGACAAGTTTTCCGCTGGACGACTTCCCGGTGATGGGCCTCAGTTCGGCCACGGGGACCCTGCGATCTAAAACCAGCACGGTCTCCCCCTGCTTTACGTAATCGAGATAGCGGCTGATTTGATTCTTGAGGTCCGAAACGCTTGCTTTTTTCATGTGGCCATAATAGCCTCCAGCCGCGACGAAGGTCAAGGCAGGGTCTAATGAGTAAAACACTCCTTGGCATGACACTGGCTACTCTAATTCTGGCTTGCGCCGATCTTGCTCAGGCACAGCAGTCGAGGAAAGTTCCTTGGATTGGATACCTTCGCTGCATCTTTCCCTTCCGCTGTGTCGACCCGCATGGACACGTTCCGCCAGAGGTTGCGCGAGCTTGGGTACCAGGTGATCAAATGAAAAGATGAAATGATGGAGTAGTGGAGTCATGGAGTTGGGGCAATGCGGTTAAAAGCATTATTCCGGTACTCCAATACTCCAATTAAGCGAATCCTTTGCTTGGCGCCGTGCTCTTTGCGCTCTGCCTTCCCGCCTCAGCACAGCAGACGAAGAAAATTCCCCGGATCAGGTACCTGTGTCGCTCTTAGCAGCCGTGAGTCCACTCGCATCGGGTCACTCCAGGGCGGCCTGGGTGAGCTTGGATATGTGAAGGAAAAAACAGTGCCATTCAGTACCGGTGGGCGGAAGGAAAATCGACCGGCTCCCGACATTGCGGCTGAACTACTGCGCCTGAAGGTAGACGTCATCGTCACAGGTGGTCCGACAGCAACCCTTCCAGCTACGTTCATGGATTCGTTGCTTGAATCTCTGAAGCTATCGGAAGAACGACAGTGAACCTGCTTCCTTGGCCAACTTCGCTCTCGGCGGTAATTGAGCCTTTCTGTTCTTCGACGATCTTTTTAGTTAGCGCGAGACCCAACCCCGTTCCTTGTTGAACTTTCGTGGTGCCAATATTGAGTTGGATAAAATCGTCAAAGATGCGCGGCAAATCCTCTTCTTTAATGCCTATACCTGTGTCCTTTACTTGTAACCGAATCTGCTTTTGCTCGTTGACTGAGACCGCAACTTTGACGTCGCCATTATCGTAGTTATACTTAATGGCGTTCGACAACAGATTATAGAGAACCTGCTTAAACCTGAGTGGATCTAAGGTGACGATGTCGTTGTCGACGGGCGCATCAACGTTTATGGCAACATTTTTCGCATCGGCCATCGGTTTAACAATGCCGCATGTCTCGGCAATTGCTTCCCTGAGCGAAAAACTTTGAGCGTTCAGTTCCAACTTTCCGGTTGCAACTCTGGCCAAATCAAGCACGTCGTTAATGACCTCGAGCAAGTGCCGGCCGCTCTTCAGAATGTCATTTAGAAAGTCCTTTTGGTTCGCATTCAGAGGACCAGCTTTCTCATCGACGAGCATTTCAGAGAAGCCGATGATTGCGTTTAAGGGAGTACGCAGCTCGTGCGACATATTAGCAAGGAAATCGGACTTGGCGCGATCGGATAACTCCGCGCGTTCCTTGGCCTCCCGGAGCTCTGCAAAGAGCTTAGCGTTTTCCGAAGCCACGCCGACTTGCTGAGCGATAGACTCAAGCAGCTGTAGTTCTTCAGAGGCAAAATGACGCCTCGTAAGATTAGTCACATGCAGCGTCCCAATGATTTTGTCCTTGGTCCGAATGGGAAACGCCGCACCCGCCTTGAAGCCAAGGGAAGCAACCGTACCTGCCCGAGTCAGTTCGCGATAACGCTCATCATTTTGCAAGTCCTCGAAGACTAGTCGCGTGCCCGTTTTTAGGACTGGGGCACTGATACCTCTGTCTATGCTGCGCTCTGCCATACCTTTGGCCATCTCATCGCTGAGTCCCTGATAGGCAATCATGCGCAACATTTTCCCCCGGGGCTCGAGTTCATAAATCCAGACCGCGTCAAAGGTAAGCGTCTCCGCGATCTTATCGACCGCCTGTTTAACGATAACGCTTAAATCGAGAGATTGGCTGACTGCAGCTCCAATTGTATTGAGCACGGCGAGATGCCGGGATCTCTTGGTGACATCATCAAGTGCGACGGTCAGGTGCCGCTCAGTGTCGGCTAGTCGTGCGGTGTTCTCTGCAAGGCGTAGCCTTTCGCTCAGCTCGGCGCGAAGACGGGATCGATGCAGCGCTTCGTTGAGTAAACTGATGAGCACGCCTGCGATGATCAAGGTCACCCACTGCACGAAATCGAATGAAATTAAATAGGCGAGGACGTCCCCCGGTCTCGAAAGGAAGTATGTGCTCACAGCCACAAGAAAAGTTGAGAGCAGGCCCGGCGCGGCACCACCAACGTACGCACTAAGTATGATCGGAATCACAAACAGGATCAGCGGTGGCCGGTTGGGCGCCCAGGAATCGAGACCGAGAAGTAAGATTATGGTCGCCACCGTACTGATAACCGCTAGCATGTATGCCCACCACAACGGTCGGGATGGGGCTTCTTCATCGATGGCGGCACTAGTGTTCATTTTTCATCATTTTAAGGCCAGCGGTTTGTCCTGACAAGTTAAATGTGATGTCCGGGTTAGGCATGAGCAAAGCAGCACGAACCAGTTCGGCAGAGCCATGCAACTTGTCCCCACAGCTCAAGACAAATTCGTAACAACATGATGATAGCTGCAGCTATCTGAATTTGCCGCTTTTGGACTCGTCGTGAGCTCAGTCGAACGCTTGAATCGAAAATGAAAAATCTACAATCGAAAGTCGCCGTCAGGGCTCCAACGGCAAAGTGACCGGCTGATGGCGCTCGGCCGAGAGATCGGCGGCCAAAGTTATTTCCATCACCTGCCGCGCCTGCTCAGGCGTCACGAGCACGGGACGGTCAAGCGCCACCGCCTCGAGAAAGTGGATGGTCTCCGCTTCCATCGGCCCCTGGTAGACGTGTCCCACCTGCTCGCCCGGCATCGTGGAGAGCGGCAGGACCATTCCGCCTTTCATCGTGTTCAGCACGACGTCGCGGTGAGTGTCGTCAATCAGAAGCGCGCCTTCCGTGCCGATGAACTCGATCGTGGTCGTTGAAAAGTGCGGATAACCCGGGGGGAGCGCCCATCCCGCGCCGATGGTGAAGGCGGTGCCGTCCTCCATCGTCACCACGATCCACTGGCAGTCGGGAACGCCGTGCGTCTTTTCCATGATGCGGTGAACGACTTCGGAATAGACCCGCACCGGTTTGCTCCCCTCGAGACACCAGAGGATAAAATCGATGTCGTGCGTCGCTTCCATTACGGCCGGTGAGAGGCGAATCCGGCCACCGATCTTGTTTCCGATAGAACGGGAGACGTTGCGGCTCACCAGCGCCGTCACCGGGGCCCCGAGCGTGCCGTCGGTTAGACATTTCTTCACGTAGGCGTACTTTGGATTGAAGCGCTGCGTGTAACCAATCGTGAATTTGAGATTTTCCTTTTTTGCCAGGGACGTCATCTCGTCCGCCTCTTTCAACTCCAGTCCCATCGGTTTCTCCAGCAAGGTATGCTTGCGCGCGACGAGGCACTCTCTGGTGATCGGATAATGGGTCGTCTCCGGCGTGCTGCAGACGAAGATCGCATCAATATCGTCCCGGCGCAGGAGCTCGCGATAATCCGTGGTCGCTGTCTTCGCCCTGGTCTCTTCCCCGACTCGTCCGAGCTTCGCGGGATCAATCTCGGCAACGTGCAGGCTCTCTACCAAAGGATGGTAAGCGCAGGTTTTGGCTCGAATCTCGCCGATCCATCCCGTGCCGATGATTCCAACGTTGATCTTTCGACTCGTCATGTCCATACCTCCTCAAAGTTATCGAGAGATCATCCCGTTCAGGAGGCCAACGGCGGCACACTACGCCAGACGCCGGCGTGGATCAAGAACTTGAGTCTCTTGTATGTGGCCAGAAAGATATTGCAGGTCCTCTGTGACCTATAGTACGTTACGGGCAGTTCGGATCCTATCCCTGCACAATCATCACGCGCTCTCGGCAATGCCGAGTGAAAACGGAACCACCTAGCCGGAAAGGAGCGACCATGCCATTTTATAACTGGAGCAAGATGGAAAGAAGTACGATCAGCCCGCAGTACTCCGCCGCCGAGGGACCCACAATCAAAGGAGGACAGATCGAAGTCGGGCGTTACCGCTTCGCCGCTGGCACCGGCTCCAAGCCGCACAAACATCCCGAGGAGCAAGTAATCAACGTGCTCTCGGGAAATTTTCGCGTCCGGATAGGAAACGAGGAGCGCATCCTTGGACCAGGAGAAGCAGCGCTCGTTCCGCCCAATACCGAGCACGAGGCCGAGGCAGTGGACAGCGAGGTCGAGATCATAAGCTGTAAGAGCGTTTAAAAGGATGAAGGCTGAGGGATGACGGATGAAAAAGTGTACTTCTTCCTCCTGCATCGTTACTGAGTCTCTTTCCTCCTGCCGCCTTCATACTTCATCCTTATCATAGCAAAGGAGGCCATTATGATCAGGATTAAGGCAGGAGCGCTAATCGCGTCGCTGGTGATTCTTATCTCGGAAGCCGTTGCGACTGCACAGGAGTTTCCGACAAAACCGATCGAGCTCGTCCTCCCGTACGCCGCCGG
>DASQUN010000527.1:0-7618 GCA_035641275.1 Candidatus Udaeobacter sp.
AAAACGCGCTGATCAATCTAACGGTCAAAAATCTGTACAACCTGACGCCACACCCCTGGTATTCGGCCTACCATTATTCACATCCGACCCCAGCGGAGCGTATCACCGCCATCCGACAATCCTGTTAGCTGGAGGGGCTATCTTGAAAATGGATGGAAAGAATGGTCGGGGCGAGTGGATTTGAACCACCGACTTCACGGTCCCGAACCGTGCGCTCTACCAAGCTGAGCCACGCCCCGACCCGCTAAAACTAACACACCGAAGCGAGAAAACAACAGGGACTAGCATTGCCCGACAGCCTTTCGCATCTGGAGGATGGTTTCACGGTAATTCGGAGTCTTGAAGATGCCGGAACCCGAGACAATCACTTCCGCGCCGGCCCGGACGACGCGGTCGATGTTATCGATCTTGATGCCGCCATCCGCTTCGATGACAATCGGCAGTTTTCTCTGCTCAACAATTTCTCGAACGTGTTCGATCTTCGGCAAGACTTCGGGGATGAAGGCTTGCCCGCCGAAACCGGGGAAAACCGTCATCATCAGGATCATATCGATGTTGGGAAGACAGGCATGAACGTTTTCCACGGGAACGTCGGGATTCACGGCGATGGAGGCTTTGGCTCCGAGCTCGCGGATCTTTCTTAAGCTGGCGTTCGGATCGGCGCACGTGTCGGGGTGAATTGAGATCCAATCCGCTCCCGCTTTGATGAACTCCGGCGCATACTTGTCCGGATCCGTGATCATCAGGTGAACGTCCAAGGGAATGGTCGTTACCCGGCGGATCGATTCAACAACCACTGGACCAATGGTGATATTCGGCACAAAGTGCCCGTCCATGACATCGACATGGAGCCAATCAGCCCCGGCCGCCTCGACCGCCTGGATCTCGTCTTTTAGACGGCTAAAATCTGCCGACAAAATCGAAGGGGCAATTTTCACCCTGTTCATTCAGATAATTTCCTCATTCGGGCGGCGAAAAAACCATCGGCATTGTGCCGGTGGGGCAAAGCCATAAAATAGCGCCCTCGAACCCAAGACTTCGCCTGGTCAGGAAGATAACCCGCGGCATCCTCTAAGACAAACTGGTTGTGACCTTTTAAGAAATCTTCAACGACGTTTTCGTTTTCATCCTCCGTGAGCGTACAGGTGGAGTACACTAAGATTCCGCCGGGCTTAAGATACGAGGCGGCACGAACGAGTAGTTTTGTTTGGAGTGTGCTCAATCGCATGACATCGCTTCGGTTACGGTTCCATTTGATCTCGGGGTGAGAACGCAACGTCCCAAAGCCGCTGCAAGGGGCATCGACTAAGATGCGATCGTACCAGTGCTCCAGAGGCGCACTCGATCCTTGGGCGATGTCAGTCTGAAAGGCCTGAATCGATCTCAAGCCCAGCCTTCGAGAGTTCTCCTCGATCCGCTTGATCCCTCTGGGAGAAATGTCCGTGGCAATGATTTGGCCGCTGTCACCCATCAATTCGGCGATGTGAGTCGTCTTGCCTCCGGGGGCTGCGCAGGCGTCCAGAATTCGCTCGCCGGATTGTGCGCCCAGCAAATAAGCGATGAGTTGCGATGATTCTCCTTGGATCTGAAAGCGCCCATCGTGGAAACCCGGCAGTTTGTCTACCGTTATTCTAGACTGAACCAGGACCCCTTGAGGTGACGAGGACAAAATCAACGCTTTAACGCCAGTGTTTCGGAAAAGTTCGAGCAACTCTTCTCTCGTTCCCCGACTGAGGTTCGTCCGCACAACGAGCGGTGCGTCTTCGTTATTGGCTTGCAGCAGCGCTTCGAGTTCTTCAGTGCCAAAATACTTCAACCAGTGTTCAACCAGCCATTCGGGATGGGACCAGTATTCGGCAAAATTCTTAACAGAGTCCCGCAGGTCCGGTTTGATGAATTCCTTCTTCCCTCTTAAAATATTGCGCAGAACTCCATTGACAAATCCCGCAGCGCTTTCGCCTGAGTGGGCTTTGGCGAGATCGACGGCCTCATTTACGGCGGCGTAATCCGGAATTCGGTTGAGACAAACAAGCTGGTACACGGTGAGGCGAAGCAGGTTTCTAATAAATGGATCTGTGTCTTGAAGAGGCCGACGAAGCCAGGGCTTAAGACAAGCATCCAGTCTGCCTCTCCAGCGAAGCGTGCCGTAGATGATTTCGGTAAGCAAAGCACGATCCCGGTCATCAAAGGTTGCCGATTTGAGCGTCTGGTCCAACAGAACATCCGCATAGGCTTTGCGAGCGTCGACCCTGAGAAGAACCTGAGCGGCCAGCCTACGAACGCTTTGTGTTTGCTCGGCTTGAGAGGTATTCACCTTTCCGGATCCTTGCCCCTTTAGTGAATTCCGCTCCAGGAATTCGCTTTTTGTTCTCCAGCTGGACTTCCTCTAGAGCGAGTACGCCTGCGCCGGTTCCCACCCAAAGTCCATTTGCATCGGCCCGGATAATTTCGCTCGGATTCCAGGTATCGGGGGTGGGGATGACCTTTGCTCGATGCACTTTGATCAACTTACCACGCAGGTGCGAGTAAGCCGACGGCCATGGATTAAATCCACGCACACGGCGTTCAATCACAGCCGCCGGCTCACTCCAATCGATCCAACCGTCTTCTTTTTTGATCATCGGCGCGAAAGTCGCTTCGTTCTCATTCTGAGCTTCAGGCTGAATCGACCCTTCTTTCAGTCTCCGAATTGTCGCCAGCAGCAACCGAAGGCCGACCGGAGTGAGCTTGGCCTGGAGCGAGGCGGTCGTTTCATTGGGGTCGAGTGTGACTGCCTCTTGGAGGTAAATCGGTCCGGCATCCATTTTTTCCACGAGTTTCATGGTGGTGACACCGCCCTCTTTTTCGCCGTTGATAATGGTCCAAGCCGCAGGAGCCGCTCCTCGATATTTCGGCAACAGCGAGTAATGCACGTTCAAACAACCGTGAGGCGCGAGATCAAGGATCGCGGCAGGAAGAATTCGTCCAAAGGCGACCACCACGATGATTTCGGGATGCCAGGCCCTAAGCGTCGCGAGAAAATCCGGATCGCGGATCTTTTCCGGCGCGGCGACAGGAATGCTGTGGCTCGCCGCCACTCGGCGCACCGGTGAAGAGATGTTCTTTTGACCTCTGCCGGCTGGCCGGTCCGGCTGTGTAATGACGCCGACGACCGGATCCGGGGCCAGGATAAGTTGCTCCAGTGTGACGGCCGCGACCTGGGGAGTGCCCATAAAAACAATAGGCCATTTCATAGACATGCAAATTCTGGAGAGCCGAAGTTCGGGACTGGACGAGACGGTAGATCTAAATCATAACGCGCGGACTCTCGGCTGGCGGGACGGTCCCGGTGCGAAGCATTTTTTTGCGCCGGCGCGTGTAGAGATCTCTTTTCAAGCGGCTGATACGGTCAATGAACAGTTTGCCATCCAGATGATCGATCTCGTGCTGTAAAGCAACGGCGAGGAGTCCTTCAGCTTCAATCTTGATTTCCTTTTCATTCTCGCGCAAGGCTACGACTTCCACCTGGGCAGCGCGACGCACTTCCGCGGTAAAATCCACCACGCTAAGGCAACCCTCTTCCCAAACGATTTCTCCCTCTGCGCGGAGAATCGCGGGGTTTATAAGTTTGTACACGTGCTTGCCCGGGTTTTCGTGGTCCACGTCCAAGACGATGATCCGCTGGGATACGCCCACCTGGGGCGCCGCGAGCCCAACACCCGGCGCGGCATACATCGTATCGAGCAGGTCATTAATCAGCTGTACCGTCTCGCCCGTGATGTCTTTTACCGCCAGAGACGGCCGGCTCAAGACGGCCTCGGGGTATTTCAAGATCTCCAAAATCGCCATAACCTGGTAATTTCATAACATATTGTAGGGATCGACATCAACGTGAAGGCGGGCACTACGGGATTGAGGCGCCAAATCTCTTGCTCGGCTTGCCAATTCAAGCAACGGCGAGAAGTGTTTCCCTTTGAGCAAGACGTGCCAGCGGTAGCGATTGCGCAACTTGTAAATCGGCGCCGGCGCGGGACCCAGCACCTCGACCTGTCCTTGGAGCTTCGATTTCCCGCTTGCCTCCCGCCGCAGCGCCGCTGTCAACGTCTTCGCCTTGGTTTCGACTTCATCACTTTTTGGCCCATCCAGACGAAGGCGGACGAGCCGAGTGAAAGGCGGGTAATTCAAGGCGCGGCGTAATTCCATTTCGCATTCGACGAATCCTTTGTAGTCATGGTTAGCTAAGTGTTGAATGGCGTAATGGTCCGGCTGATAGGTCTGCACGATGACCGTTCCCGCATCGTCGCCCCGACCCGATCGTCCCGCTACTTGGCTCAAAAGCTGAAAGGTTCTCTCGGCCGCACGGAAATCCGGCAGGTTTAGCGAGAGGTCCGCCAGCAACGCGCCCACGAAAGTTACGCCGGTCACGTCGTGACCCTTGGTGATCATTTGAGTACCGATGAGAATGTCGACGGCCCCTTTTTCCCAAATCCGAATCAGTGTCTCGTGCGATCCCCGTTTGCCTGTCGTATCGCGGTCCATGCGCGCGATCCGCGCGCCTGGAACCAGCTCGTGCAAACATTCTTCAATCTGCTCAGTGCCTGCGCCAACTCCTAAAAGAGTTGAATGGCCACATCCGGGACAGATCTCGGTGACGGGCCGGCGGAAATTACAATGATGGCAGCACACGGTTTTCTGTTTCAGGTGGTGCGTGAGCGTTATGCTGCAATACTGACAGCGCAATACGTAGCCGCACCGTGTGCACTGGAGAAAATTAGAGAACCCGCGGCGGTTGAGAAAAATCAAACTTTGCCGTGATCGAAGATAGTTGTGCTTTAAAGCCGCCGCCAATCGAGCTGAAATCAGTCTGTGTTCAGCGTTGCTGCTCCTGGGCGACCCATCGCCTGGAAGCTCGGGAGCTTTGCGAATCGGCTCTGAGCTCGAGCGGTTGAGCTCGGACCTTAAGTCAACCGTCTCGATCGCCGGCAACGGGCGCTCGTACACGCGCTTGGTGATTTCCAAGAGCCGGTAACGGCCTTGGAGGCAGTTTTCGTAGCTCTCGATCGCCGGCGTGGCGGAACCCAGGATCACCGGACAGCCCGATAGCTTACCGCGAACGATCGCGACATCCCGCCCGTTGTACCGTAGGCTTTCCTCCTGTTTGTAAGAAGTATCGTGCTCTTCGTCCACCACAATGAGCCCGAGGTCGGGAAGCGGTGCGAAAACAGCGGAACGAGCACCAACGACGACGGCGGCATGGCCGCGGAGAATGTGCCACCAGTGCGCCCAACGCTCAGCCTCGGTGAGCCCGCTGTGTAAGACCCCGACCTGTCCAGGAAAACGAGCCTGGAGGCGATCGATCAGTTGGGTTGTCAATGAGATCTCCGGGATCAGGATCAGGCTTCGGCGCCCCAGCGCTCGAACTTGTTCCATTACCCGGAGATAAACTTCGGTTTTTCCGCTGCCGGTGACACCGTGAAGAAGAAACGTTTCGAAGCCGCCTTTTTGCAAGCGGTCGTCAATTGTCCCGAGCGCTCGTTTTTGTTCTTCGGTTAAAGTGAGCTGCACGTGCGCTTCCGAAGACGCGGAGTCGATGTCGAGCCCGATTTTTTTCAATCGCCTGCGTTGTCCAGGCAACCTCTCCTGAATATCAATGGCGCCCAGTAGCTCAAGTCGCTCTAGAGCATGATATAGGTTCCGCCCAGGGATTTCTCGTCCCAGGTTTTTGACGCTGGTTCTGGCGCCTTTTCGATGGAGAACCTCGAGAATCTTATTTGCCACTGGGTCTTCGACCGAAAACATTCCGGGCTTGGCGGCCACTGTTCGCTGGCTTTCGTTTCTCAGACTTCGCGGCAGAATCGTCGCCAGCACTTCCCCGATGGGCGCCAGATAATACTGAGACATCCACCGGCTTAGCTGTATAAGGGTAGCGTCAAGTATCGGCTGATCGTCCAGCATGGCGAGTATTGGTTTGGTTCCAGCAACCGAAGTTTCCCTCAGCAGATCAAATATTAGGCCGGTCATCTTTCGCTTTCCTAACGGGATCAATACGCGCATGCCGATGGAGAGCTGATCCTGGAGAGCCCGCGGCACCGTATAGATCAAAGGTTGCTTCAATGGCGAGGGAATCACGATGCGCGCGAAATTTTTCGCCTGATTCTCCATGAAACGGACTAATAACGGGCGATCCTCGCAAAAGCAAACCGAACTTCCGGTGGCGGCAAAGGAAGCGACTGTTCAATTTTGTCAAATAGTTGCTAGGGTTGTCCGCGCCCTAGCCATATAGTCCCTTGGCTTTGCCCAGTAATCGCTAGCTGATTTTCGCAAGGGATGAGCGAAGTCAAACACTTAGAGAAACGAGCTCCAATGGCAATGGGTTTGCATAGGCCACGGAAGCACCCGCCGTAATTATGCATAACTAATAGTAATTTTGATTGACTTTTTCGGTTGGGCAATGCTCAAGGACGGTCGAGATATGGATCAGCCAAACAACGTGAAGAAGCTGCGTGAAGAAAGAATGCTCAGTAAGGCGGAACTTGCTCGACTGGCCGGCATCTCGCCGCTGACTTTGGACCGTATTGAGAAGGGGAAAGCCTGCAGAATGGCGACGAAGAGAAAAATCCTGCTGGCGCTGGGAATGACGATCAACCAGAGGGAACGCGTCTTCAAACATGTTTGAATTCCTAAAGAAATTCAATTTAAGCTTTTCAGCTTCATTTGGGTCGACCGACGGCTTCGTGGCGCTCGACATCGGTTCGAGCTCGATCAAGATGGTCGAAGCGGCAGTGGAAAAGAGCGGCTATCGGGTTCTAAACCTCGGCGCCTTGCCGCTTCCCGCAAGCGCGATCCAGAACAATATGGTGGTGGATCAGACGGCGGTCATAGACACCATCCGAAGACTCATTGCAGAGAACGGAGTGAAGGGAACCAAGGTAATCTCCGCCGTGCCGGGTCGCGCGGTTATCATGAAGAAAATTCAGATGCCCAGGCAAGAGGATGCTGAACTGGAGGCGAACGTTGAATTTGAAGCCAACAACGTAATCCCGGAGAATTTGGAAAACGTCAATTTGGACTACCAAATCCTCAACTTTGTGGACGGTGGAAACAAGATGGAAGTCCTCTTGGTCGCCGTTAAGAAGGAACTCGTCAACAGTTATGCCGATGTGATACAGGACGCGGGCCTTGAGCCGGCGGTCATGGACGTCGACTATTTCGCGTTGGAGAATATGTACGAAGCCAATTATGCCGCGGATGCGAGCGCTGGGGTGGTCGGTCTCATTCATACCGGGGCCCGGTACACGAGTATTACGCTATTGCAGAATGGGCTCTCCACGTTTACCGGAGATCTGCCCATGGGCGGAGACGAATTTACCGATGGTTTAAAAAGAGAACTTAACATCTCGGCCGGTGCCGCCGAGAGTCTAAAATTGACCGGGACGCTTGATGATAAAAAGGGGTTCGATTTAGCCGTCACCCTGCGGCCCATGGTCGAAAACCTGACAGACGAAATTCGCAGAACCATCAGCCTCTACGGCGCGGTTCCTTCTGACGAAGGCGACGGCCTCAAGACGATCTTCTTAAGCGGCGGTAGCGCCCGGCTGCCCGGGATGCGCGAATTGCTGGAAGAGAGAATGGCCGTGCC
>DASQUN010000528.1:0-2423 GCA_035641275.1 Candidatus Udaeobacter sp.
CGAGGAAGCCTTGTCCCATAGGCACATGGCGGGAGCGATTCGATTCATCGTCAAGGGTCATGGCACGCGCCTTATCGTGGAGGGTGAATCCTTTGAGATCGCCGAAGGCGATTTTGTCACCACGCCGAGTTGGACCTGGCATGACCACGAAAATCATGGAGACCAGACGATGATGTGGCTCGATGGCTTGGACGCGCCGCTCGTCAGGCTGTTGGAAACGGATTTCCACGAGCCCGATCCGAGAAAGAAACAGGCCGTAACGAAACCCGACGGATACACGCTGGCGACGGTCGGCGCCCTGCGGCCCTCTTGGGTCCGGCCCCACTCGATTCAACCGCCGGCCTTCTGCTACAAATGGGAAGACACTGAAAAGGCACTGAGCAAACTCGGCGAACAACCCGGCGATCCCTACGACGGAATCGCCCTTGAGTATGCGAATCCCTTGACCGGCGGCCCCACGCTACCGACCATGTCCTGCCAGATTCAAATGCTGCGCTCGGGCGAGAAAACCAAGACTCATCGCCATACCAGTTCGGCGATCTATCATGTATGGCGCGGCAGCGGCGCAAGCATGATCGGCAATCAGCGCTACGAGTGGGAGAAGGGCGACTCCTTCGTCGTCCCACTGTGGAATTTCCATCATCACGAAAATACTTCCAAAGAACCCGCGGTGTTCTTCGTCATGTCGGATAAGCCGCTCATGGACGCGATCGGCCATTACCGCGAGGAAGCGAAGGGAGATTAACCACCACTGCCGTAAGCTCCTCCGTTCACCGGTCGACGCGCTCGGGCGAAGGGGAGAGAGATTTCACAGCATCTACGCTTTCCGCTCAGGCTGAGCGAGTGGAACCACGAACGAAATTTCCGCCAGGAGCCAAGTAAAGGAAAGAGCATGTTCAAGCTCGATCACACACTGAGCCCCGACGAATTCATCAAGAGCTTCTTTGAAGTCAACAGAAACGATCACCAACGGCCACCCCATCCGTGGGAGGCTCTGTTTCGTGAAGGCAAGTGCACTAAGGAGCAGCTCCAGGGCTGGGCGAAGGAGCGCTATTACTTCGTCAAAAACGTTCCGATAAAGGAATACTCCATCCTTTATAATTGTCCCTACCCTGAGGTGCGCAGAATGTGGCTTCCCAAAGCGATCGAAGAAGAGGGGGAAGATCTAATTGGTAAGCCCGGCAAACCTCATCCCGAATACTGGCTCAACCTCTGCGCAGCCCTGGGCCTCAGCCGCGCATACGTGATTAATTCCGAGCCGCTCTTCGGCGTCAAGTTCGCTGTGGATAGTTTTGCCAACGCAGCGTTCAAAACCTCCTGGCTCCTCGGCGTCGCGGTCTCCGAAGGCGATGATACCGCGCGGGCCATGGCTCGCGACCTCGACGTCTTTCGGAAGCACTATCGTTGGGTTCCCGACGAGGCGTTGGAATTTTACAAACTGCACGCGGGTGTTGACGTCGAACATGGCCTGATCCGGAAAGAAATTTTGATGAAATACGCCAGCACAAAAGAGCTTCAAGAAGACTGCATCAATGCGCAGCTCATGAAGAACAACATGCGGCGGGCGATGGCCGATGCCATTTATATGGAATACGTGGTGCAAGGCACGAAGCTCAATACCAACGGCGCCGCGGCGGAAGCTTCATTTCCGATGTAACGCGAGGAACATGTCTCAGCATGTTACTCTCTCCTGTGAAAAACACCAGGAGCCCAACTCCCATCACAAAGAAATCCAAGCCTGCGTTCATCGCTGAATCTTTTGGGATGAACACGTCTGGCTCCCATTTAGAGTGGGTCAGCAAAGGCTCTCAAACAGGAAGGCCGGTCGATTCGGGCAACCCGAGCATAATATTCAGCGACTGGATCGCGGCGCCGGAAGCTCCTTTGCCCAGATTGTCGAGAATGCCGATCAGGACGACGTGGCCGGACGGATGCGGCACGACGCACAGTTCGATGCGGTTCGTGTCGTTGCACTTGCGGGGATCGAAGGTCATCTCGTTCGGTTGCTCGCGCTCTTTGAGAGGCAACACGCGCACAAAGCGCTGGCCCTGGTAACGGTTGTGAAGTGTTTCCCAAATCGTTTCGGCGTTCGCGCCGGCAGGAAGGCTCGTTGCCGGCAACGCCACTTGGACACGCATCCCACAAGCAAAGGGTCCTACCGCGGGTAAGAATTGCGGTTCTACGGTCAGCTTTCCGAATTTCATCATCTCCGGGATGTGCTTGTGAACCTGCATGTACGCGTAGGGAGCCTCGTAAGGCAGAGTCGCCAGACCGTTTGATACAGTCTCCCACCGCTGGATAAGACTGTTCCCTCCGCCGCTATAGCCAGAGAGCGCATGGACGGAAGGCGAGATATCCTGACGCATGAGCCCCTTCTCCACGAGCGGTCGCACGAGCAAAATGAACGCGGTCGCATAGCAGCC
>DASQUN010000529.1:0-7432 GCA_035641275.1 Candidatus Udaeobacter sp.
AGAACGGCTGGTAGAGAGTTCGGACCGTTCGGCCTTTTTGCACAAGCACGTGCCCAGAGTCTCAACTCTCATCGCAATCGACAATGAAGCCTCGGATGGATTCACTATCGTCGAGGTTTTTACCGAAGATCGGATCGGCGTCCTCTTCACGATTACCCATGGGTTACGCCGCCTCGGACTGTCGATTCATGTAGCTAAAATATCGACCAATGTCGATCAGGTCGCCGACGTTTTCTATGTAACCGACGAGCATGGGAAGAAGATCGAACAACCCGATCGCGTCGAAGCCATTCGAGAGTCGCTGTATCGACGCCTCGCTCCTCAAGATGCAAGAATCGCTCAGTCCGGACATTGATTCCTTTCTCTCGATGATTACCGTTGAGAAGGGTTTGGCCAAGAACACGGTCGAGGCCTATAGCCGTGATCTCTGCCGACTTGCGGAGTTTCTGGTTAGGCACGGCGTGTTATCTTGGGAGGATCTAAAGCGGATCCATGTCCGCTCATATTTTTCATATCTGCGTAAGCGAGGATTGAACGCCAGGAGCATCGCTCGGCACGCGGTAACCGTGCGGCGTTTCTGCCGATTTTTGGAGACGGAACAACGGCTCCGCGAAGATCCGATTCCTACTCTCCTGCTGAGACCTCCCCCGAGAAAGCTGCCGCAGACGCTCTCCGGTGATGACGTTCGCGCGCTGCTCGGTCAGCCCGATCCATCAGGCATGCTCGGCAGGCGTGACCGGGCCATGTTAGAACTTTTGTATGCGGCTGGGCTAAGGGTTTCAGAATTGGTGTCACTGCAAACCCAACAAATAAATTTTCAAGGGAATTATCTGACCGTGAAGGGAAAAGGCTCCAAAATGAGGGCCGTACCCTTCGGCAAATGGGCGAGCGAGGCTCTGCTTGGCTATATGAACGGCGCTAGGCCGCGGCTGCTTAAAGGGCGCTGGAATCAGTTTTTGTTTATTACGCGCTCAGGAAAGCCTTTGACACGGCAGGCCTTTTGGAAATTGATCCGACGCTATGCCTTGGCTGCTGGGATCGAGAAGAAGGTGACGCCTCATGCGCTTCGGCATTCGTTCGCCACTCATCTTCTGGAAGGGGGTGCCGACCTGCGCTCGGTTCAGTCGATGCTGGGACATGCGGACATATCCACCACGCAGATTTATACTCATGTCAATGGGGCGCGCCTCAAGGAAGTGCATCGGCGATTTCACCCAAGAGAGAGTGGCAAGCGCAAGTGAAGAGGAAAATCAGGAATATTGGAGTCATGGATGTCGAGCGATGGGCTCAAGAGCCAGCTTCATGCGCCTTTGGCCTTTTCCAGTGCTCCGAGTGTTCTGTCGGCAGCTTGTCTTTTTGTAGGGCTTACCGTATGCATGATAAGTAAATTTCGCCGAGTTTATTCTTGCAAGAGACCATTCAACAAGTAGCCATCTGGGCTTTTCCTGTCTTAGTGGCTATCATCTTTCATGAAGTCGCTCACGGATGGGTGGCTTTTCGACTTGGTGACTCGACGGCGGCGCGGATGGGACGGCTGACGCTGAATCCGATTTCGCATATTGATCTTTTCGGCACGATTCTTATGCCCGCTTTCCTGATCATTGCCGGTGCGCCGTTTGTCTTCGGTTACGCCAAGCCGGTGCCCGTGAACTTTTATAACCTTAAACATCCAAAAAGGGACATGATCTGGGTGGCCGGTGCTGGGCCGGCAACGAACATTCTGATCGCGGCCGCCAGCCTTTACCTTTTCAAACTTCTCGATTCGACAGGCGGTGTTTTACCGGCATTTCTCGGAATCCCGTTAGCACAGATGGCGCAATACAGCGTTGCCATCAATGCCATGCTCGCCGCATTTAACTTGTTGCCGCTGCCGCCTTTGGATGGTGGCCGGGTGCTGGTGGGAATGCTGCCTGAACCTTACTCATCGACGGTCGCGAGGATCGAACCCTATGGGTTCTTGATCATTTTAGTGCTGCTGATGACGCGCACGCTGGATGTTGTCTTGGAGCCTCTCGTCTATTTTGTGTCACGGCTCCTGCAGGGATTGGTGATAGGATAGGTTATGGACACGATCGTTAGTGGCATGAGACCCACCGGGCGCCTTCATCTCGGCCATTTTCATGGCGCGCTCAAAAATTGGTTGCGCCTCCAGGAGCAGTATCAATGTTACTTTTTCGTGGCCGATTGGCATGCGCTGACAACCGATTATGCTTCGCCGCACCACATTCAGCAGAGCACGATTGAGATGGTGATGGATTGGCTAAGCGTGGGCCTCGACTCGGCCCGCTCCGTCATATTTCGTCAGTCGCGGGTAAAGGAACACGCTGAGCTGCACCTGCTTTTGTCCATGATCGTTCCTGTTCCTTGGTTGGAACGAAACCCTACCTACAAAGAGCAGATCAAAGAGTTAGTCGGAAAGGATCTTTCTACGTATGGCTTTCTTGGCTATCCCGTGCTGCAGGCGGCGGATATCATTATGTATAAGGGGAGCAAGGTTCCTGTGGGCGTCGATCAGGCGCCCCATGTCGAGCTGACTCGGGAGATCGTCCGCCGCTTCAATCAGATTTATCGCCCGGTCTTTCCCGAGCCGGAGGCTTTATTGACCGAGACACAGAAGCTGCCGGGCCTGGACGGCCGCAAAATGAGCAAGAGTTACAATAACGCGGTTTTTCTTTCCGATTCGCCCAAAGAAATCGATCAGAAATTGAGCCGTATGATGACCGATCCGGCGCGAGTAAAGCGCACCGATCCCGGCGAGCCGGAGAAATGTCCGGCTTTCCAACTTCATAAAATCTATTGCACGCCAGAGGAGATCGAGTATGTCTCCAAGGGCTGCCGGACCGCCGGCATAGGCTGTCTCGAATGCAAAAAGGTCATGATCAAGCATGTTGTGGAGGAGCTTGCGCCGATCCGGGAGAGGCGGGCCGTCTTCGAGAAAAGGCCGAGCGAAGTCGAAGAGGCGCTGGATTCGGGGAATCGGGTGGCACAGCAAAAGGCCGCGGAAACGATGAGTGAAGTGCGTGAGGCCCTGGGGCTGTGAGCACGCGCGTCCAACTCGAAATCTTTGAAGGTCCGCTGGACCTCTTGCTTCATTTGATTAAGAAGAATCAGGTCAGCATCACTGATATTCCGATTGCGGCGATCACCGAGCAGTATCTAGCTACTCTGGAATTGATGCAGAGTCTCAATCTCGATGTGGCGGGAGAATTTCTGGTCATGGCGGCTACGCTCATTCATATCAAATCCCGGATGCTGCTTCCGGCCGGTGATGACGAAGCCGATGACGACGAAGGCGTCGATCCGCGCGACGAGTTGGTCCGTCGACTGCTCGAGTATCAGCGCTTTAAGGAAGCAGCCGATCAACTCGAGCGGCGGGAGATCCTCAGTCGCGACGTGTTTGTCCGAACCGGGGTGCCCACTGAAGAAAGCCCACCTGCCGCGTTTCGCGAATTGTCCGTATTCGAGCTCTTGGCGGCCCTGGGGCGCGTTCTCGAGCGTCTGCCGAGCGACGACGACGTTCACGAGGTGACGTTGGAAAAGATCACGGTTCGGGAAAAAATGACGCTGTTGCTGGATACGCTGCGCTCGAGCGGTAAGGTGCTTTTCGAGTCGCTCTTTAACGAAGTGAAGTCGCGGATGGAGGTCGTGGTTACTTTTCTCGCGATGCTGGAGCTGGTTAGGGGCCGCGCCGTGAGAATCTTCCAGGAAGAAGCAACTGGACCTATCATTATCGAGGCCGCGGTCGGGATCGATGAGGCGGCCATGGTCGCTATTGAAGAGTCTGAGGAAAAACCGCATGGAACGTGAAGATCTGAAATCGATTGTCGAGAGCCTGCTCTTTGTTGCCGACGGACCGCTGACGCTTGAGCGCTTGGATGAAGTGCTTGACGGGGCCACCAGGGAAGAGATTCGCGCCATTTTGGATGAGCTCCAAAGAGAACTCGAGAACCATCGCCGCGGGGTACGTTTGATTGAGGTCGCCGGTGGCTTTCAGTTGCGCACTCCGAAAGTCAATGCAGATTGGGTCAAAAAGCTTCTGGGCGGTCGTCCTGCGAGAATGAGCCGCGCCACACTCGAAACGCTGGCCATCATCGCCTACCGGCAACCCGTCACGAAAGCTGAAATCGAAGCGATCCGCGGTGTCGATGTCGATGGTGTCGTCAACACGCTGTTAGAACGCGGGCTGATTCGCGCGGTCGCCCGGAAGGACGTGCCCGGTCGCCCATTTCTCTATGGGACCACGCCGGAGTTTTTGCAGCTGTTCAATCTGAAAGATCTCAGTTATCTGCCTACGTTGAAAGAGATGGAAGAGATAACGCTTCCGGAGCCGCCGGGAGAAGTGGTCCTGCTGGATATCAATGAAGAGAGATAATGCACATGGCTCGGGAAACGGCTTCCACACGATGAGCTTGTGCTTGGGGCCACCGGTTCCGCTCATCGGCTCGCTAAAGCCCTTACGGCCGCCTTTGGCGCAGAGAGTTTTGTGTGGCCCTCGGCCTTCATTTTCCTTCGTCTCATCGTAATCCTCATGGAGCGTCGATAGAGACGTTCGTATTGCTTTAGCGGAACTGTGGAACGCTTACAGAAGATTCTTTCGCGAGCGGGTGTCGCCTCTCGTCGAGAGGCTGAGCGATGGATCGTGGAAGGCCGGGTTTCTGTGAACGGAACTGTGGTGCGGAAACTCGGGTCGCAAGCGGATCCGGCCAAAGACAGCATTAAGGTTGATGGAAAAAGGCTCAAGATAGCCACCGCGCCGCTGTATTTCGCGTTTCATAAACCGCCGGGAATCATCACGACCCTTGACGATCCGGAGCACCGTCCCGACCTCAGGCAGTTCATCCATCGATTGGGAGAAAAACGTCGAGTCTTTCCGGTTGGCAGGTTGGATTTCAATTCAGAGGGACTTTTGCTTCTCACCAACGATGGCGAACTTGCCCAGCGGCTAACACATCCGCGCTTTGGGGTCAAAAAAGTTTATCGAGTAAAACTCAGCGCCTGTCCCGGTGACAGAGAGTTGGCGGCCCTGCGCCAGGGAATTCGTTTGGAAGATGGAGTGACTGCGCACGCGCGTGTGCGCGTATTGGAAAAATTAAGAAAAAATGCCTGGGTTGAAATTGAAATCCAGGAAGGACGAAACCGCGAAGTGCGCCGCATGTTCGCGGCTCTGGGCTATTTCGTTGAGAAACTGATCCGCATACGCGTGGGACCCGTCGCTCTGGGTTTGCTTGCTCCAGGCAAACTGCGCCCGCTCTCGCAGCTTGAAATCAACGCTTTGAAGCATGCCGTGGGACTTTAGGTCCGTGTCTTCCTGAGGTCCGTAGGTTTAGCGCTGCGAAAAAAAAGAGGGGCGACATAGAAGTCAGCCCCTCTTAAAATTAGGCCTAAGCGCTTTCGAGCTCAGTGGCGCAGGTTACAGAACTCCTCGTAATCGATGAGTTCGTGGATGGTGGGGTGATCACCGCACATTGGGCAGTTGGGATCGCGCCGCAGATTGAGGCTGGTGATCTCCATCGTCAGCGTGTTGAAGCACAGGAGCCGGCCGATCAGGGGATCCCCTTTGCCAAGGATGAGCTTGATTGCTTCTAGAGCCTCGATCACCCCAATCAACCCGGGAAGAACGCCTAAAACGCCCGCCTCAGCGCAGCTCGGGGCCATGTCAGCCGGCGGCGGCTCCGGATACAGGCAGCGATAGCAGGGCCCCTTACCCGGATAGAACACGGTCGCCTGCCCGTCGAATTGAAAGATACTCCCATGGACATTGGGCGTCTTGGTCAGAATACAGGCGTCGTTTACCAGATAACGGGTAGGGAAGTTATCGGAACCGTCCACGACGATGTCGTAATCCTTAATGATCTCCATGATATTCGCCGACGTAAGTTTCGCCTGATAGGGAATCACTTTGACATCGGGATTGAGCGCCTCGAGCGTCATCTTGGCCGATTCAACTTTAGGCTTACCGACCCGGTCATTGGTGTGAAGAATCTGTCTTTGCAGATTCGAAAGATCGACGACATCGTTGTCGATGATACCGATGGTGCCGACCCCCGCGGCAGCCAAATAGTATGCAGACGGGCAGCCAAGCCCGCCCGCGCCGACCATCAAAACTTTGGCCTTCAAGAGCTTCGCCTGGCCTTCCTCACCCACCTCGGAAAGTAGAAAATGACGGCTATAGCGGATCAGTTGCTCAGGACTATATTGAAAATCTTGGACCCATTTGTACCCCGCATTTTTCCAAGCCGCATACCCGCCGGCCATGGATGACACGTTCTGATATCCCATTTCCCGCATCATCTTCGCAGCGAGGAGTGAACGAACGCCGCCAGCACAATAGGCAATGACGGGAGTGTCTTTATCGGGGAGAGTACTCTCAACCTTTATTTCGAGAAACCCGCGTGGCAGGGAGACGGCTCCGTCCAGATGGCCTTCCCGCCATTCGTCCTTCTCCCGAACATCAAGGATTACAGTGGGTTTGCCATTATTATTTAAGAGATCATTGACTTGTTGTGCAGTGAATTCGGGGATCTCTTTTCGCGCATCGGCCATTATCTCTTGAAAGCTCTTGGCCATGATTCCTCCTCTATCTCCGGCCGGGCTGAGTTCTTAGACCTTATAGGTCCAAGTTAGAACCGACGTGTCTGAAAGTCAAGTTGAAGAACGTCCTCGCATCGGCGACTGAACACACCCCTAACTACCAGGGGGAGAAGGCTTGTTTGGGATTGGCTGCTTTCCCGGCCCCGGACTATCGACTCTGACGAATCCGCGCGCCTCGAGTTGGCGCACGCAGGCATCGACCGCATCGTAAAGTATCTCTGTATCGACTCCCCGAGTTTCCCGCGCTGAACAGTTGAGCGTCGTATTCGTGTTTGGGTTGTGCATGCTGACGAACAGGCTTCGCGAGGGAGTGCATCCGAGAGTGAACAATGCGCCCAGTGCGATTAAATAATTCAAGGATCGGCTCAATGGTTGATGAAAAAGTTCAGACTTCTTGCAGTTTGACCCAACTTTGCAAAAGATGGTAACAGATACAAGAGCAAGCAACAAAAATTTCTTGTTAATAAAACGCCTGATACGCCCCCGTAGCTCAGGTGGATAGAGCACAGGATTCCTAATCCTGGGGCCGCGTGTTCGAGTCACGCCGGGGGCATTTCAAATCCTTCCATGGTTTCAGATAGATAGAGCACAAACTAAAGCAAGCCGATTTCAATCCTTTAGGCCAAATACTGCCAAGAAACTGCTACCGCGACAGTTAGCGCGCTATCCGCGGTCAAATTCCACGCTCGGCGATGAGTTGAATTCTGTGGTTGAGTTGTTCAACCGCAGGATCATATATCCTGGGACACAAAAAAAGATTTATTCTTCCAGATGCTTACCGCGGCATCCTGCCAGAATACTGCCAGTGTGATGCCTGATGGAAAACGGACAACAAGAATCG
>DASQUN010000530.1:0-12467 GCA_035641275.1 Candidatus Udaeobacter sp.
AGATAGACACTCAAAACGCGAAGCACCGTTTACTTTTTCAGAAAGCGAGGCGCCCGGAAAAGCTGAAAAGATTATCGACTCCCCCGAACATCGTCAATCGCAAACCCCACAATCCCATGCAACCGCAAGCCACGTTGAGCCGCCGGACAAGATATTGTCTCTTGACCCCTATAGGGATCAGCAAGCCTCCACGGCGCCCTATTTTACGCTGTTTGGATTGCTCGTTGTCTTTTACTCGCTCGTGGCGGTCTTCAACTATGCCCATCCGAAGGCTATAGAGGACGTCGTAAGGAAGATTCCACTGGTCGGACCCTCTGTGCTCAAGAACAATCATTTGAAAAACGGAGTCATTCTTCAATCGCTGCGCGCGGACTATCAGAGCATCCAAGGCAATCGGGAAGTATTCGTGATCACGGGCGTAGCGCTAAACCAGAATCCAGTGAAGGTCCGTGAAGTTCGAGTGGCAGGGCTGATTTATAACCAAGAAGGCCAGGGAATCGAGCAGCAGACCGTCTGGATCGGTAACGCCATCTCAGCCAAAATCGTGCGTGGCATGACGGCCCAAGACGTTTCTGATCTTCAGAGACTCCCGCCCCTGAAAAGCTTCGATATCCCGCCGGGCGACTCTATTCCGTTTACCATTGTTTTTCTGAAACCGGGAAAAGGTGTGAAGGACTTTAGCTGTGAGGTTGTTGCGGCGGAGGGTGAAACCGCCTAGTCGGATGAGGCTTAGGCTCCAGGGTTGATTATTGCTTCTCGGCCTCGTCTTTAGGAGTGATATCGATCTCGTCGGGTTCGCTCATGGTCTTACGAAACTTTTTTATACTCATCCCTAGACTTTCACCCAAATCGGGCAAGCGCCTACTGAATAGAAGCACGACAATCAGCAGAATGACTAACAGTTCACCGAGACCGAACATCCATCCTCCTTCCGCAATATTACGCCGCCGAAGCACGCCTTTGCAACCGCGCATTTGCTCCGCCGGTAGGTAGTCGGATATATTGTGGTTGTGAGTTGCCTTGATACTTCTTTTCTGCGTTTCTTCGCGGCGTCTCTAGCCATGCATTTCCTGTTGCTGTGGCTTTGGCCCATGTCTTCTATCGATATGCCGGCCGATGTTTCCATACCGGTTGCATTGCTACCTGTCCCGGACAAAGCCCCGGAGAAACCACAGCTTACATCGCCACCATCTCCAAAAAATCGTACCGGCATTCGCATTCCTAAGGAAGCGCCGACTCGCATTTCAAAGATTCCGGCGATAATCGCAAAGAAGAATTCGGCGATCGTCGAAGAGAAACCCGTACCGCGGCAAGAAAAGCCCGCACCCGAGGAACCAAAACAGGAGGAAGCGGCCGTACCGCGGGAAATCCAAGAAAAACCGCCAGTCGCCGAACGCCCTCTGCCCACTCTCAAAGATTTGTTGCCGTCGGTAACGTGGTCATCGGCCGAGCAAACAAGCAAACACGGTCGTAAGCCTATCCCGTTGAATACGAGTGAGCCCAGATATATCACCTATTTCGGGAGCATCCAGCGCTCGATCGATGCGCATTGGCAGTATCCCGAGTTGGCATTACAGTATGGGCTGCAGGGACGAGTCATCATTGAGTTTACGATCCTTTTTGATGGCCGGATCGAAAGTGTTCGATTGGTTCGTTCGTCGGGATCGATACTTCTCGACGAGGAAGCTCTACGCGCAGTCAGAGCGGCGGCGCCGTTTCCTCCCATTCCTCAGTGGATTGAACCCAAACCTTTGCTGATTTCGGCTGGCATGGAGTACCACGATGGGCGTCTCAACGCACGGCTCATGCCTTAAACACACGGCAAAGCCTATTGCCTACGGATTCAAGCCTCCTGCGCCGCAAAACTAGTCTCCCTCAACGCTTTGGTGTTGCCAACGCACCACCGGCTTACGGGCGGCTCTTGCTTCATCCAGACGCCGCACCGGTGTCGAATGCGGAGCGGTCTTAACGAGGTCCGGACTTTCCTTTGCCTCTTGTGCGATGGAGATCATGGCTTCCGCAAAACTATCCAAGGTCTCGGGGGTTTCTGTTTCGGTCGGTTCGATCATGAGCGCACCAGAAACCACCAAAGGAAAATAGATCGTCGGCGGATGGAATCCGTAATCCAAGAGCCGCTTCGCGACATCGAGCGTACTGACGCCAGACTTATGCTGAATTCGATCCGTAAAAATACATTCATGCATACAGGGCTCGTCGTAAGCAATCTGATAATGCTTTTCTAATTTTTTTCGAATATAGTTCGCGTTGAGCAGCGCCATACGGCTTACCTCTTCGAGTCCATCGCCCCCTAAGGAGATGATGTACGTGTAGGCGCGGACCAGAATACCGAAATTACCAAAAAACGAGCGAACCCGGCCGATGGTCTTGGGACAATCCTCAAGCAGCTCGAAGGTGCCGCCTTTTGTCACGATGCGCGGTATCGGTAGATAGTCTCGCAAATGTCCCTGCACGGCAACCGGGCCCGCGCCAGGCCCTCCTCCCCCGTGAGGCGTAGAGAAAGTCTTGTGCAGATTCATATGCAGCACGTCGACTCCCATATGTCCCGGCTTAGCTACACCCAGCAGCGCGTTTAGATTTGCTCCGTCGAGATAAACCAAGCCGCCCTTGGCATGAACCACCGCAGCGATAGGCTCGATATTGTTCTCAAAGAGTCCCAGAGTGTTAGGGTTTGTGATCATCAGGGCGGCTACGTCTTCGTCCATCACCTTTTCAACGGTCGCTGCATCGATCACGCCTCGCGCGTTGGAGGATATCTGAATGACGTCGTAGCCGGAAAGCGTTGAGCTCGCTGGATTGGTTCCATGAGCCGTGTCCGGCACGATGATTTTCTTCCGGGGATTTCCCTGCTCCGCCAAATAGGCGCGGATCAGCATCAGACCCGTCAGTTCGCCCTGAGCACCCGCAGAGGGCTGCAAGCTGACATACTCCATTCCGCTGATCTCGCTGAGCATACGCTCGAGGTCATAAAGCAGCTTCATGGCTCCTTGCAGGAGCTCAACCGGAGCCAGCGGGTGAGCCAGCGCAAATCCCGGCAACCGCGCCACCACTTCGTTGATCTTTGGGTTGTACTTCATGGTACAAGACCCCAACGGGTAGAAGTGGCTCTCAATGGCAAAGTTTCGATGGGAGAGACGAGTAAAATGGCGTAACACGTCCAGCTCCCCCAACTCGGGGAATCCGGGGATATCGTCTCGCAGCAAGGCGGTCGGAATCTGTTCGCGGCTCTCCCCGTCCTCAGCTGGCCAAAAGAAACCGCTTCTTCCCGGTGATCCGCTCTCGAAGAGGAGGCGCGGGGGAGTTACCCGCGGTTGATGCTCAAGCGCAGATGGCGCGGACAAGTCGGTCAATCTCCTCTCTCTCATTCATCTCGGTGACGCAAATCAGCAGGCAGTCTCTGAGTTCGGGATACCATTGCCCTAGGGAAACTCCTGGCACGATCCGCGCCGCAGCACAGCGCCTCAAAAGCTCCTCCAAATTCCCGACACGAACAACGAATTCGTTAAAGAAGGGAGAGGAGAAACAAGGTTCGAGCTTGGTTTCGCCAAGCAGACGAGCCCGTGCCTCGTGGGACCGTGAAACATTCACCTCCGCAAGCCGGCGCAAACCGATCTTTCCCAAGAGCGACATAAATACGGTGGACGCTAGCGTGCATAACGTTTGACTGGTGCAAATGTTCGAAGTCGCTTTCTCACGGCGAATATGTTGCTCCCGTGTCGCAAGGGTCAATACAAAACCGCGACGCCCTTCGCTATCGATGGTTTCTCCAACCAAACGACCCGGAATGTTGCGCACGAATTTTTTCCGACAGGCAAAAAACCCAAATCCGGGGCCACCGAGAGACATGGGCACACCCAAGCTCTGTCCTTCCCCCACCGCCATGTCGACATCCCAAGCTCCGGGGGGCTTCAGGACTCCTAAGGCTAGGGGTTCAGCGGTTGTCGTGATCAGCTGCGCGCCGGAGCGGGCACAGGCCGCTTGTATCGGGCCCAGATCTTCAATGACGCCGAAGAAATTAGGATAACCCACAATGGCGCACATCGACTTGTCATTAAGTTTTTGTCCGAGATCTTCAATATCGGTTGCACCGCTACTATCGATACGAATCTCGTCCACCTGGGTGTCGTCCAGATTCCTCAAGTACGTCGAAATAACAGCTCGATAGTGCGGATGCACGGCTCTGGACATCAATACTCGACGTCGATTCATCGGCTGGATTCGGCGCGCCATGAGCACGGCTTCAGCGGCCGCGGACGCTCCATCGTAAACTCCAGCGTTGGATATTTCCATGCCGGTAAGCTGACAAATCAACGTTTGATATTCGAACAGCGCCTGCAGAGTACCCTGGCTAACTTCTGGCTGGTAAGGGGTGTAAGAGGTAGAAAACTCCGAACGGGAGATGACCGCATCCACCGCACTGGGTATGAAATGGTGATAGATCCCGCCACCGAGAAAAAAACTCCAGTCATCAGCGGTCACGTTCTTCGCGGCTAGGGCGGTCAATCGCCTGCGAACCGCCAGCTCCGTCAACCCATCGGCAAGATCGATCTTCGCGCGCTTGCGGAGCGCTTCCGGAATGTGCGCATAAAGCTCCTCGACGGAATCAATTCCAATGACACGAAGCATCTGCTCCTTGTCCGAAGGGGTGTGTGGCGTGTAGCGCATTCCTCGAGCTATTCCTTCTCCTCATCTTCAGCTTCGTCTTCTTCTTCCTCCTCTTCTTCCTCCTCTTTCTGCTGCTCGACATATTCCGCGTATTCTTCCGCGGTCATTAGATCCTTCAGATCCTCCACATCCGTCATTTCAACCCGAATCATCCAACCGTCGCCATACGGATCGTCATTGATGGTTTCGGGATTCTCCGGAAGCACATCGTTGATTTCGAGAACGCTTCCACTCACCGGAGCGTAAACGTCCGAAACCGCCTTTACTGACTCGACGGCGCCAAACGGATCGTCTTTCACGACCTTTTCGCCAACCTCCGGCAGTTCCACATAGACGATATCGCCCAGTTCTTCTTGGGCGAACTCGGTGATTCCAATAGTGGCGGTATTGCCCTCCACCAGCACCCATTCATGCTCCTTGGAATATTTTAGGCCTTCGGGGAACTCCATTTCTAACCTCCTTGTGCTTCTGGGGATGCCGTCACCGGCGGTAGAACGGCAGGGACGCTACCCTCGCCGCAGTTTTTCGACTGCGAATTTCAACTTCAACGGTATTGCCGACTCCAGCTTCTTCCACGGCCAGGTACCCGAGCGCAATCGATCTCCCAAGCGTCGGAGACTTCGTGCCGCTCGTGACGCGGCCGATCGCCTTTTCGTTCTTCAAAACAGGATAACCGCTACGCGCAATTCCCGGCTCTAGAAGTTCCAACCCCACGAGCTTGCGCTTAACGCCCGTCTCTTTCTGCTTCAGCAAAGTTTCGCGGCCGATGAAAGGCCCTTTGCCGAACTTGGTTACCCACTCCAGACCCGCTTCAAGGGGTGTCGTCGTGTCGTCCAATTCGTGGCCGTACAAAGGGTAGCCCTTTTCCAAGCGGAGCGTGTCTCGGGCGCCCAAGCCGGCGGGTTCAATCCCCAGAGGCTTCCCCGCTTCAAGTACCGCATTCCATAATTTCTCGCCATCAGCCGAATCACAATAAAGTTCAAAGCCGTCTTCACCCGTGTACCCGGTGCGCGCGACCAAACACTGAATCGATGATACGGCGCCCGATGTGAAAAAGAACGGCTTGATCTCGCCGAGTTGGAGCGAAGTCAACGATTGCAAGACCTCTTGCGCCAACGGTCCCTGAAGCGCCAACTGGACATAGCGAGAACTGGCGTTTTCTATCTTGACATTGGCTTCCGCGTGCCTCTGAATCCAAGCGAAATCCTTATCCGTGTTCGACGCATTGACACATACCAAAAAAAAGGTGGGCTCGAGTCGGTAAAAGATGACGTCGTCCACAATCCCGCCTTGCTCATTCATAAGCAGATTGTATTGGGCCTGCTGAAGCCCAATCCGCGAAACGTCATTGGCCGTTATTTTCTGACAGAGTTCTAACGCGCCAGCGCCACGAATCTCGATTTCTCCCATATGGCTCACGTCAAAAAGTCCCGCCCGGGTACGAACCGCCACATGTTCGTTGATGACACCGCCGTATTGAACCGGCATCTCCCAGCCGGCAAACTCTACCATCTTCGCTCGCGCGCGCCGATGCGCCGCATAGAGCGCAGTCCTTTTCATCCCTTGCTTCACGAGGTTTCCAAAGTCTAAACCGGACCTACCGCTCGCGCTGCAAGGAATCCTTGGCCGCCTTTAAAGTATTGTAGAGAAGCATGCAGATCGTCATGGGGCCGACACCTCCGGGAACCGGCGTGATGGCCGATGCGCGCTCTTTTGCACTCTCAAATTCCACGTCGCCGGATAACTTTCCACTCGCCAATCGATTGACTCCAACGTCAATAACGACAGCGCCGGGTTTGATCCAATCGCCGCGAACCAAACCGGCCTTGCCAATGGCAACGACGAGAATATCACCGCGAGACACCTCGTCGCGCAGACCGGCCGTGCGCGAGTGACAGATCGTTACCGTCGCGTGACGCTCAAGGAGCATCAACGCTACCGGCTTCCCCACAATATTGCTCCGGCCGATAACAACTGCATTTTTTCCTTTAGGATCGCAACCCGCAGAATCCAGAAGCTTCATAATTCCCATCGGCGTGCAGGGTTTGAAACCATCGCCGCCGAGGACAAGCATTCCCTGACTCACGGGATGGAAGCCGTCCACGTCCTTGTGCGGAGAGATGGCTTCCAGGATCTTCTCCGACCGGACATGCGCTGGTAGAGGAAGCTGGACGAGGATTCCATGAACGTTCTTGTCTTTGTTGAGATTATGAACAAGCGCTAACAGTTCTCTTTCGGAGATCGTCACCGGAAGCAGATGTTCGTACGATTTTATGCCGACCTCTTTGCACGCCTTCTCTTTGTTCTTCACATAAATGTGAGAACCCGGGTCATCTCCAACCAACACCACCCCCAATCCGGGCGCCATTCCCCAACGCCGTTCCAGCCCTTCCACTTCTTCTTTGATATGTCTTTGTACTTCTTTGGCTACAGCTTTACCATCTATGATTGACGCCATGCCTGACTCCGTATCAAGATTGAAAAATCTATATCGAAAAAGAGAAGTTTGTAAAGAAGTGATATCATTATTGGACATGACATGGAGCAGCGCAAAGGTCAACCCCTGAACCCACATTGAGCAGCGGCATGGACCGAGGTGATCAAAGCTGTCGCGACAACTAGGATGGCCGTCCTGAAGCTTGCAGCAAGCAGCGCCGTTTGGAAGTCATCTTCCGGGAGTTAGTAAAGTGAATCTATCTTTTTTTGGCGTGTTTTGGTAGGAAATGAGGTTCAAGACGAACCTATAGGAAAGTCATGGCCAGGTCACGAACGATTGAAGAGATCAAGAGCGATATCCGGAGTCGATTGGGCCAGCGCGCACCCTTCAATCATGCCGATAAGCGAGAATCCGAAGAAGCGCTCGCCAAGCTAAATGACTTTGAAGGCGAAAACTGGGCTGCAATTTGGAATGAGTTAGGCAGTCGTTGGGAGAAAGGAGCCCGCGAGGCAGAAGCTTCAGGCAAACGCGATGAGGCGAAAGAAGCGTATCTCAAAGCGTATGGCTATTACGGCATAGGCCGTCATCCCTTTCCGAGTACCCCCGGCAAAAAGCACGCTTATCTCAAAGCGCGCGAGATGCACCTCGCCGCATCCAAATACTTTGATATTCCACTTGAACGGGTAGCCGTTTCGTTCCAAGGCAAAGAAATTATCGGCCACTTACGTTTGCCAAAAATAACGCCGGCGCCGCTTATCATGCATTGGGGCGGCATCGATAACTGGAAGGAAGAACGCCATACATTTGCCGAGCGGTTTGTAAAGGAAGGTTGGGGCTGTTTCGTACTGGACAGCCCTGGCACTGGGGAATGTCCGATGCTGGCGTCACCGGACGCTCACCGGGTGCACGTGGCAGCGCTTGATTATTTGACGAAGCGGCCCGAGGTCGATGCCAATCGCATCGCCGTGGTCGGCGCCAGCTTCGGCGGCTATTGGGCGACCAAATTAGCCCATCTCGAACCGCATCGTCTTCGCGCCGTGGTAAATTGGGGCGGCGGCATCCACTACTTCTTCCAACGCGAGTGGCAAGAAGAATCGCGCAATGCCGACTCCTACCTGTTCGATCTCATCGAGGCCCGTGCCAATCTGTTCGGCAAAAAAACCTTCGAGGAACTCGTTGAGTTAATGCCCGCCCTCTCTCTCAAAGCACAGGGCTTGCTCGACCAACCGTGCGCGCCGCTGCTTATTGTCAATGGCAAAGAAGATAAACAGGTCCCGCTGGGAGATTTTTATCTTCTGCTGGAACACGGCGATCCCAAGACGATCCGGCTTTTTCCCGGCGGTCACATGGGAAATATTCCGTTCGTTTTTGAGACTGTTATCCCTTGGCTGCACAAACGACTTGGGAGCTAAAGATGAGCCTTTATCAGCTGCAAAAATTTATCTATCACATCAACCGCGATGAGGCCCAGCGTGAGCGCTATCGCCGAGATCCTGCGGAGTTCATCAAGGGTTATGACCTGACGGAGCGGGAAGCCACCGCGGCACTGAACGTGGATGTACGCACGCTTTACATGCTTGGCGTTCATTCGCTGCTATTACGTCCATTCACTTTGGTCCATAAAGTTTCAAACGAAGATTACGCCAAGGCCCTGGCAGGATTGGAATGAGTCATGTCTATCGTTTTTGCCTGTGCCGCGAGTCACGCGCCTGGAATCACCGCTTGGACCGAAGCAGCACCAAAACAGCAAGCCGACAGAATCATCGACAGCTATCATGACCTTCAGAGAATGCTAGACGTCACGAGCCCGGATGCTCTCCTCGCCATCAGCGTCGAACACTGGGCAAATTTTTTTCTCAACCAGATGCCGACTTTCTGTATTGGACGAGCAGACCACTACGAGGGTCCCGTCGAAGAATGGCTGCGCATCGGCAAAAGTCGCATTCCAGGCGACCCTCAGTTATCCGCAGAACTGCTGAGTGGCTGTCTCGACGCTGGCTTCGATTTATCGTTCTCGGATGAGCTGCTGTTCGATCATGCGACCATGCTGCCGCTTCATTTCCTGACACCGAGAATGGACATTCCGATTGTTCCCCTCATCGTCAATACCCTCACTCCACCCATGCCGTCACCGAAGCGCTGCTACGCATTGGGTCGTGTGCTCGGAGATGCGCTCGAAAAATATCCAAAGCGAATTGCCATCGTCGCCACCGGGGGGCTATCCCACTGGCCAGGAGAAGCGAAGCATGGGCAGATCAACATCGCTTTCGATAAAAGGTTCCTCGAGACTTTGACGAACGGTGACCGCTCTCAGGTCGCCGATTACTCAGATGAGGAAATCGCGAGGGAAGCTGGCTCAGGGGGTCACGAAATCAGAACCTGGATTACGCTTGCCGGCGCGTTGCCCGACTGGAAGGCCAAACTACTCGCCTACGAGCCGGTGGTGCCATGGGCCACCGGTTGCGGCCTCGTAGCCTGCAACCGTCTCTAGCCATTTTCACCCGCCTAAAGGAAAGCAAACTCGACATGCGATTCAGCCTGCACAGCGTCCACGGCGGCGTTAAAAGCATTGATGAAATCCATCGACGGGCTCGGCGGGTCGAACAGCTAGGGTATGATGGAATCTTTCTCGGCGAGAGTCATTTGAGCTCGATCGACTCATTTCAAACGCTCGCCAGTTGCGCCGTTCTGACGAAACGCCTGCTTCTCGGGATCGCCGTCACCAACATGGTTTTTCGCCATCCCACCGTGCTTGCCGGCGCGGCAGCGTCGCTGAACGAAATCTCCAAGGGCCGTGCAATACTCGGCCTCGGAACCGGCGACGGCCCGGTCTATGCCCAGGGGCTGAAAGCGACGCCTATGAAGGAGTTCGAACAGGGCGTCAGAATGATCCGAGAGCTGGTACAAGGCAAAGCAATCACCGTCCCCTCAGGAAAGGTCGGTATCGGATTCAATTTGCGTCCAACACCTATCTACGTATCGGCCGAAGGCCCTAAAGGGCTGCAGCTTGCCGGCCGATCCGCCGACGGGGTTATTCTCGGTACCGGGTTCGATCTAAACGTATTGCGTTGGGCAGGAGGCAAAATCCGCAAGGGAATAAGCGAGGCAGGACGTAACGAAAGTAGCATCGCTCTGATTGCCGCAGGCATGCTCTGCGTCCGCGACGACGGCAACGAGGCTCGCCGCATCGTCCGAAATAGAATCGCCAATCGCGCCCACCACAACTTTCGCTTCACGCTCGAAACCGTTCCGCCTGAAGAACTCGATGGCATCAAAAAATTTATGGCTCGTTTCGACGTCATGAAACCGATGGAACAACGTGTTGATCCGGATCTAGTCAATGACTATCTAGTCCGGCGCTTCTCCATCGCCGGTACGCCGAAAGAATGTGTCGAACGGATCGAAGAGCTACGAGAGGCGGGTGTCGAACATCTTATGCTCACGCCGGCCCGAAAAGTCTTTCATGAAACCGTCGAGACCTTTGCCAAAGCCGTGATGCTCCACTTCAAAAGCTAAAAGGCTCCACCGTGTCCTACGACTTGTTCCCTCCAGGAGAATGGCGGAGAGAGAGGGATTTGAACCCTCGGTACCCTTTTGGGGTACACACGCTTAGCAGGCGTGCGCCTTAGACCACTCGGCCATCTCTCCTTAACGTTGGCGGCTAAACTCTGTCTAATATTGCCAGCTAGAAGGTCCGCTGTTTTGGGAGCCACAGGCTCCAACTGAGCGCATGAAGCGCTTTCCTGATAGGTTGTTAGCACACCAAAGGTGAATTTTCCACAATGCGGAATCGCACATGTGTCGGGCCGCATTCCCAACAACGGAATCACACGTGAATTTTCACGCCCCCGAACGTAATCGCAGACGCTTAGGTGGGAAGCTTTTGTATGATCTTACTCCAATTTCACCCCCACCGGGTTAGTTCACGGCAAAACGCATCTTTTTATCTAGCCTTCCCAGATCGGTTTCACGTAGGTGTCCAGCCACTTCTTCGGATCCTCCAAGAACAGTTTGTCAGTGACTGGGATCGCCTTCGTGCCTTTTGGGAACGCCGTCTCGATTGCGGTTTTGGACTTAAAATCCTTGCGCGACGATTCGCGGCCAACTGAGTCGATCGTCTTTTGTCCTTCCTCGGAGATCAGCCACTCGGCGAAAAGCTTTGCCGCATTCGGATTCGGGGCCTTGACATAAACCCCTGCTGCACGCGGAAAAACGACCGGGGGAACCGTCTTGACGTAATCAATCGGCGTCCCCTTCTCTTTGTCGGAGATGACGTCATGCAGAAGAGCCGGCATGCAGATCGCATACTCGCCGGAAACCACAAGGCGGAACATGGCGCTCGTGCTCTTATGCACCGGCACATTGAGCGCCTTCAATCCCTTAACGAACCCGTTGAACCGCGCATCATCTTTCCACTGTTCCTTTAGGGCGGCCAACATCGAGCTAAGCGGCCCCGCCCTCATGGGATCGTCCAGGGCAACCATTCCCTTGTATTTCGGATTGGCAACGCCTTCCCAACTCTTGGGCAGGTCTCCAGCTTTGAGTTTTCTGGTGTTGTAGGTCAGAGCCTGAACCTGGAGGCTCACCGTAGGAATGGTCGGGTCATGAAGAACCAACACGTCCTTCTGTACCGTCTCATAGGAAGCCAAGGCACCGGCAGCCCTCAACACGGCTGGCGCATTGTCGGAAAGAATGCTGTCGACGCTCGGTTGGCCGCCTTGAAACTCAGTGAGAACGCGCGTAACGATTTCCGGGTTCCGTCCCTGCCAATAAGTCGTCTTAATTCCGGGGTATCTTTTCATGAACGCGTCGGTAATGACGCGCAGGTGCTCGACATCCCAGACTGAATAGATGATGAGGTTGCCTTCCTGCTTCGCTTTGGGATATAGCTCGCTACTCACTTTTTCGAAAGCCTTGGCTGCACTCGCAGTGGCATCTGCCCCGGCTGCCTTTGGAGCTGGTTTCGCCGCGCCACCGGGGGCGCTTTTTTCGATTGCCTTATCTGCGCCGGATGGGGCCGTATCTTTGGCACCTTTCTCCGCCGAGTGCCCGTGCTGCCATCCAAACAACATCGCCAGACAGATGCTGGCCACCGCCACCCTATATATCCTGTTCATGCCGTCAACCTCCTTTGGCTGAAGTGTTTTGCTGATGCCACGACTTCATAAACTAAACTTCATGTTGAATGCAAACTTGGCGATAGATACGGCAACAATCAAGATAATGAGGTAAATCACTCCGCCGGCCGCCGCTTCAGCCCATTGTCCGACTCTAAAATACTCGAAAAGCGTGACCGGTCCATACTCCTTTCCCGGCGAAGTAAGCAACACCGCGACGTCGACATTCC
>DASQUN010000531.1:0-3952 GCA_035641275.1 Candidatus Udaeobacter sp.
ACGCACCGACCGCCCCTGCTTCGGTCGGCGTGAACACACCGCCATAGATGCCCCCGATACTGGTTCCGAAGATAGCGGGTATTGCCCAGGTTTTACGGAGCGCGAGCCAGATCAGCCGCCGCTCGGTTCCGGCGCCGAGAGGCGCAAGGTGCGGCTTGAAACGCGCGACGAGGTAAGCGGCCGTCATCAAGATGGCTGCGGTCATTAGGCCCGGTAAGAGACCGGCAATCAGCAGCTTGCCGATAGGCTCCTCGGTCAGGATACCGTATAGAACCAGAGCAGCGCTCGGTGGGATGAGAATACCCAGGGTACCGCCAGCAGCCGCAGCACCGGCGGCGAGGCCTTCGTGATAATGGTACTTGCGCATCTCCGGGACTGTCACCGTTGCGATTGTCGATGCCGTCGCAATGGATGAACCGCAGACTGAGGAGAAAAGCGCGCTCGCGCCGATGGTAGCGATGGCCATCCCACCGCGGAGTCGCCCCAACAAAGCGTTTGCGAAAGTAAAGAGGTCACTTCCCAGCTTAGCGTTCGCTAGAAAGAGGCCCATCAGAATGAAGAGCGGAATAACACTGAACGCGTAGCTGGTCACGCTCATGAATGGATCCGAGCCCAGCCTTGCCAGCGCGGCCGCTGGCCGGACGATATAGCCGTAGCCGGCTACTGAGACCACGATCATGGCGATGCCCACCGGCACCTTCAAAGCGAGGAGCACGAGCATGGCGAAGATGCCGATTAGACCGATCACTTCGGGAGCCACGGTTATTCTCTTCGAATTTTCCTGATCGATTCGCTCAAATCGGAGATGATAGCCAGCACGTAGGATGCCGTGCCGACGACCGCCACGATGGCGAACGGTTGGATCGGCAGTTGAAGCACTGCGGTCGTATAGTTGCCTTCACCCATGCGCGCCGAATATTCGTAAAGCTGCCAGGTAACCGCGGCCATAGCTGCGAGATTCACGAAATCGATGAGAACATTCATGCCTTTTTTTAGGCGCGAAGGAAAATAATTGTAAGCGAGATCGAGAGAGATGTGTTCGTTGTGGTGCTGTGCCAAGCCAAGCGCCAGAAAGACGATGAACACCATGAACAGTTCCGTTAGCTCGAACGTTCCCGACACCGGCCGGTTCACGAAATAGCGACCGCAGACGTCCGCAACCGTCAGAAGCATCAAGACCACGAGCGCGATACTGCCGAAATGGGTAAGGAACCGATTGATGAGCAGGGAAACCCGTTCCACTTAGTCACATCTGACTGCAGGATGATTCATCGAACTTGCGGCTCCGGAAACGCCCTGCCACTCATCGACCGCGGCCGTACGGTACGACATTCTGCTAACCACTGAATGGCGTCTATCACCGGCGAATTGCACCACGGAAGGCGTTGAGGACGCGTCCTTCGACTAGGCTGCACGCTTATGAAGAATTCCGCCCGTGGTGAGCTCGTCGAACCATGGTACTCTGCCTCTGCCGTGAATCCCGATTTTCTTACTTTTGTTTGCGGACAAGCCGCGCTACGTTTTTTCCACGTGGCTTTATTTTTTGCTAATGAGACTGAGCATCTTGTCATGCACTTGCTTTCCCGGACGGCCCTTGGATTCCATCTCTTTGAGCCACTCTTTATTCACCTGGGCCGTAGCCTGCTTCCACTTTTCCATTTCGGCCGGTGCTAGCTGGTAAATGCTGGCTTTGGCCTTTTTCAATGCGTCGAGGCCGTCATCCGCTTCGTCATCATAGTTCTTGGCCCCGAGCATGGCCATCCGTTTGCCCGTCAAGCTGTCGAGCAGAGCCCGATCCTCGGCCGAGAGTCTCTTGTAGCTTTGCTGATTCATCGCCACGATCATGGCGGCCACGTAGGAGTTGGCCAGGGTCGCATGTTTGACTAGCTGATCCAAGCGGAATCCCTTGATCGCGGAAAGCCCGATGACCAGGCCGTCGACAACGCCCCGCTCGAGCGCATCGTAGATTTCACCCGCCGGCATGGTGACCGGAACAGCGCCGAGGGCGCGCAGCATCGAGACTTGAACCGGTCCGGGCGCGCGAATCTTGAGCCCGCGCAGATCCTCCAGAGTACGCACGGGCTTTGAAGTCGTATAGAGCTGGCCCAGATCGTGAGTCCAGGTGGCGAGCACTTTCACGTCGCGATACTCGTTCTGCAGCGGGGGCAGCTCTTCGAACATTTGCCAGAACACGCGTGTCGCCTCCTGCGCCGAGGACCACAAAAACGGCAGCTCGACGATGCCGCTCAAGGGAAAACGACCGGGCGTGTAGCCTTGCAAGGTCCAGCCAATGTCGAAAGCACCGGCCACTACGTTCTCATAGTGTGCCGGCGCCGCAGCCAATGCGCCGCCTGGATGGATCGCCACTTTAATGCGGCCTTTGGACTTCTCTTCGAGCTCCTTCTTAAACGGCTCCAACATCAGGCGGTGCTGCACGTGTCTTGCGGGAAAAGGATGAGAGATGATCAAGTCTATAGCGTAAGAAAATTTCCAAGCGGATAAGAAAAACGCCAAGATCACGATGGCAAACAAAACAAATCGGCGGGATAAGAAAAACGTTCGCATACGAGCCTCCTAAAGCTGCTTCTTGATTCTCGGCACCTTGGATTGGTGAAACGTCACGCCTGAATCTTCGAACCGCCCGGCAAATTATCTTCAGGCCTACGCTATGTCAATGGGAACAGCAGCGCAATTGTTCGGGCAGTTTGTTCGTTAGATCAAGATCTCTCACTTCGTTCGAGATGACAAATCGCTTATTTAGGTGTCATTCCAAGCGACAGACTGTGTGAAAACTACGTTCATGGTTCGACTAAGCTCACCACGAAACGGAATGCTTCCATAGAATCTCGGTAATTATTCGTTCCCCCTGAGCGTCATCGAAGGGCTCCCGCTCGAATTTTCACACAGCCTGGGCGAAGCGATAATCTTTTCGCTGTAAAGATTCGACATTGACACGGACTACGCGTGTTCGATAGGTTTAATTGGCAGGTTCGCCGTTTGCCTTGGCAGCGACAGGCGCAATGCCTATTAGTTTTCGATCTACCAGGAGACCAACTAGAGATAGTCCGACGATTCACTAACGGAGGTCTTATGAAGAAATTTCGCATAGAGCCGCACGGGCGCCTGCAGGAATGGGTCGCTGATGAAAAGGGCTACTTTAGGGACGAAGGATTGGACTACGAATGCTTAACCTCGTACGCGACGCAGGCCTCCGGCTATGGGCTCGTACAATCGACCGAGTCCGCGGCGCCGGAAATAAAGCGCGGAGCCTTCGAAAATATGGAGAAAGGTCGCCCAGCCGACATCAGTTGCGCGTGCCACTGGGCGGTCAATATGGCCTCTTCCTCGGGACACGGCCGCATGTGGGGACACGCCTACTCCGTGACCCCTTCAGCCATTGTGGTTCCGCCGGAGTCCGCGATTAAGAAGCCACGCGATCTGGCCAACGTCGAGGTCGGCGTGGGCTATCATTCCGGCAGTTATTTTTCTGCCATCCAGGCGTTGGAAAAGATCCTCGGGCCGGATGAGATCAAGCTGGCGTATATCGGCCAACCGCAGGACCGGCTGGCTGCGCTGCTGAACCGCAAGGTCGAGGCCGCGAATATGTTCGGCGCGCCGCTGTACGTCGCCGAACAACAGGGTTGCCGAAAAATTTTAGACACGACTTTCATGATCGGTTTTTTGTTGCACAAGGATGCGGACGCGGAAGACGTTAAGCGCTACTTTAAGGCGCTGCAGCGCGCGCAGCGAGATATCGATCTTGAGCCGGAACGCTATAAACATTACTTCTTGAAGGAGTTGGCGGAAAAGTATCACGGCATGATCGATGTAGGCGCATTTGGACCGGGAGAGCGTTTGGTCTTCGAGCCGTATACGCGGGAGATGTTCGAGGAGACGCATCGCTGGATGGAGCAGGAAAAACTCTTTCCGGAGGGTCAATTGGGCACGCGAG
>DASQUN010000532.1:0-3701 GCA_035641275.1 Candidatus Udaeobacter sp.
CTGAGTGGAGTCGTTCACGTTTTTCCCAACGGAACGATCAATACCCTGGCGAATATGACGAAAGACTGGTCCGCCTACGTGCTGGATGTCGGCGTGGCTTACAAGGAAGATACCGATCACGTGATAGACATCATGCGAAAAGTGGCTGGGGACATGCAGGCGGAGCCGACGTATCGCTCGGCTATGCTCGAGCCTATCGAAATCTTTGGCGTCGACGCTTTCACAGATTCCGCGGTGACGATCAAGGCGCGATTCAAAACCCGGCCGCTGCAGCAATACATGATCGGGCGGGAATACCGTCGAAGACTCAAAAAGGCCTTCGACGCGGCAGGGATCGAAATCCCCTTTCCGCAACGAGCTCTGACCATGGGACAAGCGAGTTCGCCTTTTCAGTTGGTAATCAAAGAGACCGAAGCTGATTCCGCGAGAAGCAACTAATGATCATGGAAGAAAATCGTTTCAATCGGCTGACCCTTCCTATTTCTAGCGAAGCGTGTAAATTGAACGGTGCCCAACTTATGCCCGACGCATCCATGGAGCTTGGCACAATTGGTTGAGAGTCATCGTTCATTTTCGCGAGCCGAAATCGGACCCATTGTTGTAGTCAGCCTTATTTCAGCGCTGCGGCTGTTGGGAATCTTTCTTATATTGCCGATCTTCAGTGCCTACGTCGTCCGTTACTCAGGAGCGACCCTCGCTCTCGCCGGCATCGCTTTTGGGATCTACGCGCTGACTCAGTGCATTATCCAGGTCCCTTTGGGATGGGCCAGCGATCGCTGGGGGCGTAGACCGGTCCTGGTTTTTGGCCTCGCGCTCTTTTCGTTAGGCAGCCTAGGCTGCGCTCTGGCAAATAACGTCACGGCGCTAATCTTTGCGCGCGCTCTCCAAGGTAGTGGCGCCGTTGGCTCGGTTGCGCTGGCAGCTTTGGCCGATCTCACCCGGCCCGCGGTCCGCACTCAGGCGTTTACGATCACCGGCATCGCCATCGGATCGGCATTCGTGATCGGCATATTGGGTGGCCCGGTGCTGGCGGCAAGCATCGGCTTAAACGGCCTTTTCTACATTTTGGCCGCTCTCGGCGTACTGGCGATGATTCTCGCGGCCATCTCGTTCCCGCAAGGAAATCAGTCGCAACACCAAGAAGCTTCGATGGCGCTCAAACCTATCCTTTTCAATACCGGTCTGCGACCCATCTTCGTCGCCACATTCATTCTTTCATTTGCGCTCAATTTGTTTTTATTCACTTATCCTCTGAGTTGGACGCAAATTGGGCTTGAGAAGTCGCAACTGTGGAAAGTTTATCTCATTATTTTCATGCCGAGCGCCCTGCTGGTGTTTCCCTACATGCGCCATGCGGAAAAACAGGGTCGATTTCGGCTGCCTATCGTTGTTGGCTGGCTAACCGCCACCATCGGCTACGCCATCTATTTTTTCGGCGCGGATTACGACTTCCTCCTCTATTTGAGTGGCGGCGCCTTCTTCTTCGGCTACAGCCTGTACCAGCCGCTGTTGCCGACATTTCTAACCCAGCGAATTCCGCCCGGCGGGCGCGGGACGGCCACGGGCTTGTACACTTCCTTTGGTTTTGTCGGATCGTCACTCGGCGGTATGCTCGGTGGCGCGCTCATCCACATTTCGCCGTCCCTTCCGGAGCTTCTCGGGGTGCTGCTTCTAGTGCTCTGGTATATTTCCGGGCTTCCGTCTCCGCCGGAGTCCGCGGCTTAGCCGCCGCACGGGCATGATCCTCGAAGATGCGATCCGTTGCGTTGATCAAACCCGAACCTTCGTGTACTAGGAGAAGAAGGAGACGTGATGCCAGCGATGCCTTTGCCGATTCTACCCCTTTATTTTGCTCTTTTTCTCAGTGTTGTCGTGATTCTTGCCGGCTGCGGCGGCTCCCGCGAAGAGACAGTTGCGGGAGTAAAGATTCCGATACCCAGTGGAATGACTAAATCCGATGAAAAGGCCGTAGAGCTATCGGTGCCGGGCTTCGGCGGCGGCCAAGCGTCGTATCGCGGCAACCTCGATCCGAACGACGTCGTTGAGTTCTATAAGAAAGAGATGTCAAATCGTGGATGGAAGCCGAGCGTTGGAGTTCTCTCTCAAGGGGGAATGTTAACGTATGTCAAAGAGGGTAAAAGCCTCATCGTTATGGTCGGAAAAAATGGCGGCGGCACAAATATGACGATCACCGTCGGCGAGACCAAGCGATGAGTATCGTCTGTCCACGATTGAGGGTTAAGGTGCAACAGAGGCTAATGAGTGGAAAGGAAAGGTCATGAAGGGAAATGAACAAGTCATCAGTGTCTTAAACCAGGTGCTGCGCAAGGAGCTTACCGGAATCAACCAGTACTTCATCCATGCCAAGATGTGTGAGAACTGGGGCTACGAGCGTCTTTACAAGGTTCTCTGGGACGAATCGATTGGCGAAATGAAACATGCGGATCAGATCATCGAACGCATTCTGTTCCTCGAGGGGACCCCAAATGTGTCCGCCTATGACAAAATCATGGTTGGTTCCATGATCAAACAGCAACTGGAGAACGATCGCGATTTAGAACTTGCGGCGCTCACCGTTTTACATCCGGGAATTAAAACTTGTGTGGAAGCCGGCGACGATTCCACGCGGGAACTTTTGGAGCATATCGTGGTCGACGAGGAAAAGCATGTGGACTGGATCGAGGCGCAGCTGCACCAGATAAACGAAGTGGGATATCAAAACTACCTGGCCCAGCAGATCCATAAGAAAGCCTAGTGTCCTGGAACCAAAGTTCGTTTACAAAGTTAGGAGTCCGAGTCCGTCATTCGGCCGAAAATGGACCCTCGGGGCAAGGCTTCCGGCCGCAGCCGATGGGTCTTTGCCTCAATGGCCACCCTGCCAACCCGTTCGCTGCTTATTCCAAGGGTCCGGGCCTGGCAGAACTTGTACGGCTCTACGTCTGCGGCCTCCAGCCTCGCCTTTCGGTCCAGCTTTCGTCGTCCAAGGATGATCGCAAATGATAATGAATATTCCCGCGGAAGCGGGAATCCAGAACCCCCACTGTATCTCCCCCTTTGCTACTGTATCTCCCCCCTTTGCTAAGGAGCAGCTGTGAAAAAATCCGTTCGTGGTTCGAGAGCCTCGCCACGAACAGATGAGGCATATGAAAATTCGAATACTTAGCCGTTCGTCCTGAGCATGTCGAAGGGCAACGGCTAATTTTTTCACAGCTTCGGGGAGACAAAGAAGGGGTCAAGGATTTCGGGTCGCGCTAGCTATCGCCAGCTTGCCCGGAATGACGATTGACTATGCAACCAACTTTCTGAGACACGCCACTGACCTGTCGGAACAAAATAAGGGCGCCAAGGTCGGCGAACGCTGAACCCGCGGGCTTTCAGTCTCGCCCGAGTGAAATTAGGAAAATTCCGACGACGACCAAAGCGGCGCCAGCTGCCTTGCGCCCCGTTACTTTCTCAATATGTCTGGCGATCAACGGAGTGAGAATCAAGACAAATACGGCGTAACTATTGATCAGCGGTGCGATGATTGAAACGCGTTCCATACTGAGGGCGACAAACATGAAGAGAAACGAGCCGCCCGTACAAATGCCCGAGCTCACGAACCAATGGATTACATTCCTGGTCGGCAGAAGGAATTTTTGTCGGTAAACATAGCGGTTGATCAAAAAGATCTCGACCGTTGAGGTGCCAGCCGCGATGCC
>DASQUN010000533.1:0-2357 GCA_035641275.1 Candidatus Udaeobacter sp.
AACCCAAAGTCCGCGATCCGCTTTTGGTTAGCATTTATGAGCGGGCTTCCCGCTACATAGAGTCCATCCGGGCGCTGCTTGCTTAGCGCGGCGAATGCCGTGTCGAAACCGGTTGCATCTCGTACCTCCCAAGTTTGAACAGCCAACTTTAGGACGCGGGCCGCGCTTGGAAGGTCTTCTTTCACCTCGACTACGTTGGCTGGAGTGGCCGGCTCGTAGATAACCGCGACACGGGCAACTTTGGGAACGGCCTCTTTGAGCAGCTCCAGCCGCTTACCGCCTAGTTTTCCGACCAGGTTGGTCAGCCCGGTGACGTTGGCGCCCGGCCGGGCGAGGCTTTCAATTAGGCCTGCTTCGACAGGGTCGTTCCCGGCGCCCACCATAATTACGGGAATCGTCTTGGTGGCATTCTTGGCCGCTCTGATCCAATGGATCCCTCCTGCTACGACGATGATATCAACCTTGAGACGCACCAACTCAGCCGCAAGCTCGGGAGCCCGATCGATCTTCCCCTCCGCATATCGATACTCGATCGAGATGTTCTGTCCTTCTATGTAGCCACGTTCGTGCAGTGCCAACCGAATTCCCTCGGCGCGAGCGGACTCATGAGCTGGATCTATCGAGGATAGATATCCCATCCGGGGGACTTTCTTCGGCTGCTGCGCCTCGGCGGGACCGCAAAGCACAAGGGGCATCGCGCATAGAGCAAGGTGAAGGAAGATTTTCTTCATCAGTTTTCTCGGCGTTAATTATGCGCTCTGCTTGGTGTGGCTGATGATCCTGGGACACGGACGGCAAACTTACGCGCGGCGACGAGCGCTTACCCCCTAGCACCGCAAACCGACGATACCGATGGATTCTGTGGCCAGAGGTCCGGGCTCCTTTAATTTTCGGCGCCCGTCAACGACTTTACCACAAGTTTAAATGGCCGCACGGATTGAATAGCCGCAAAGTCGCGCTCGTTTTGGGTGATCACACTCGCTCCAATCGAGCGAGCCGATAGCGCAATCAATACATCATTGACCAGCCCATGGGCGCTGGGCATGGAGTAGCCATGCACTTGTTGAAGTTGTCTTAACACATCGCCAGCTTCTTCGTAGATCGAAACGGTGGGAGTAACAATTCGGGTGGCTTTGGCGAAAGGGAGAGTGATGTCACGAATAAGCCTGCGGTCCCTTGTAGAAAACGCTCCGGCCAATAACTCCAGCAACACGACTGCGCTAAGATGCTTGACTGCCTCCCGCTGGAAAATAATGTCTTCATATCGGCCCTCATTAAGCCAATCGATGTAAATGTTGGTATCGATGACGACCCGCTGCATTCTATTTGAATACTTTTCGAATGCGCCCTTTGCCCCGGGCTTTTCGAAGCGCGGTATCAATTTTATCCTCGCTGACAACGACGGTCAGCGCGCGATCCAGTGCTTCAGTTTCCGTTCTCGCTCCAAGTATACGCAACGCGCGATTGAGTTTACGCTGATCTAATTGCACATGCTTATGGCGTAACGATGAAGTTTTCATGACTCCTCCAAAGGCGTCGATGTTCACAATATTAGACTTTATGAACATTCGCAAGTTTACGCAATAATCCGCCACCTTGAGCTGACCCTCCATTTTGGATACTTCGACCGTGCTCAATATAGGTTCTAGATTCTCGATTGTTAGGCCGAGAACTCGAAGATCGCATCTAGATTCTCTCATGCATTTGTTTTTCTCCACAATCTAGAATCGGCAATCGAAAACTTGTCCCTTCGACATACTCAGGGCAAGCTCTGAACGAAAGTGAAGGATCTCGTCTACTTGATGACCTTATCCGCCCTTGCCAGCACATTCGGCGGAATCGTGAGACCAATCTGCTTTGCGGTCTTCAAGTTGATCACCAGCTCAAACTTCGTCGGCTGCTCGACTGGCAAGTCCGCGGGCTTAGGACCTTTGAGAATCTTGTCCACATACGTGGCGGCGCGCCTATCCAAGTCGGAACTGCTCACCCCGTAGCTCATGAGCCCACCGGCTTCGACAAATTCCCGCCTGGGATATGCGGCCGGCAGCCGGTTCTTTAGTGCGAGGTCCGCAATCTGCGCTCGCTGAGGATTGAAAACGGGGCTCTGCAGCACGAGCACGGCGTCAGCTCGCCCCTTGCTCGCGGCTCGGAATACACTCTCAATATCCTTGGGATCTGCTACGTCTAGATATTGAAGCTTCACTCCGAACGCCGTTGCGGCTGGCTCCATCTCTCTTAAATTTTGCGCGGTGCCCTGTCTGGTTGTTGTCCCCATGACAGCCACTCGGCCGAGCCTGGGAACAATCTCTTTCAGTAGCTCCAGTTGTTTTCCGCTGATCTCCGGGGTCTGCCTGGAC
>DASQUN010000534.1:0-3946 GCA_035641275.1 Candidatus Udaeobacter sp.
AAGGAGGTGGTCCAGACATGATTGATAAATGTACTGACTGCGAGGTGGCTGAGACTTAGGCTCTAGGCGGGATCTTTGACGGGGATTCGGGCCTGGAGCCTCGGAATCCCCCTCAGTCCACCTAGGGGTCCGCTCCACCGGTCGCACTCGGGACCGGATGGAGCGGACCTTTTTTATGTTTGTAAAAGAGCCAAAGCAGTCGCGGCCGCTTTTACGAGCTGAGGATTGTCGCCGCCTTCAGCCTCTCGAAGCGCGTTCAGGAACGCGTTAGACGGTGATCCAAGTTTTGCGAGTATCACGGCGGCGGCAGCGCGCACTCGGAAATCCGGGTCATCTAAAAAAAGTTTCAGCAGCGTCTCCCTGCCTCTCGCATCAAGATCCAACCTAACCTTTAAACTGATTACAGCGGCGACTCTCACGGTCGGATCTGTTTCTTCAAGCAGTTTCAGCAATACCTCGAGGCTATTTTTATCCGCCAGCCGCAAATCACGGATGCAGTAAACCGCCATGCGTTTCTGAGCGGAAGTTCCGGTTACGCAAAGATCGAACAGAAATTTTACGATTTCTGGCTCGCTCTTTGCCAAATGGATGAGCAGCAATGCGATCGCCCATCGTATGTCCGCTTCACGGTGATCTAAACCGTCCAGCAAAGTTTGGATAATCTTGGGATCAGGTCGCGGACAGTGCGCTAAAACATAAGCGGCCGACCAGGGGTTCCTGCCTTGCGGATCGAGGATCAGTTGGTGCAAAGTCTCTCTGAGTTCTTGAGAGCTGGCGGCAAGAGGAATCAAAGCATCAACGGCGGCGCGGATCTTCGACTTTTCGGTATGATTCAAATCGGCAATGGACGCCGCGATCTTACTGTTGCTAACCATGCAAACCACAGCCTCTCATGCGCGCTAGGGCATGCAAGCAAGTGACGCGCCTACATGACGACACTGCCTGGGCGAGATCAGATCTCAAGAAACTGCGGGCAGTCAGTCAGATTTCGATTGCCCGTGGGCGTGACAACGACCACATCTTCAAGGCGCACGCCGCCAACACCGAGATAGTAAAGCCCGGGTTCCACTGTCACCACGTGGCCAGTTCGCAGGGTCGCGTCGACCGGGGCGATCCGAGGGGGTTCGTGGATATCCAGGCCCAGGCCGTGTCCGGTGCCATGAAAGAAACCCTGCATGCGTCCCTTGATTCTTCCCGTCGGAAACCCCCGGGCCTCAAAGAGAGCGACGATTTTTTGGTGAATGTCTTTTCCGTTGGAGCCGTCCCGAATCATGTCGAAGCCGATTTGTTGTCCGGCCTGAACGGCTGCGTAAATCTCTTTGAGTTTGTCGGACGCGCGGCCACGCACCACGGTTCGACTCAGATCGCCAAAGTAGCCGGTTTTTTGGGACCGCGGGAAAATGTCGAAGATGATCGATGTGTGCGCTTTGATGGGGCCGCTCCCTTCGTGGTGCGGATCGACGCACTGGTTCCCGGAGGAGATAATGGTGTGACTCGGGAGCCAGCCTTGCCCCATGATCGTCGTGTTGACAATGGTTTTCAAAGTTTCCGACGTCAGTCGGGAGCCATTGAGGCGAAGATACCCATCGCCACCAATTTTGGTCCTTTTGAGCGCGCGAATGCCGGCCTCGAGACCCAGCGTCGCGACCCGGAGAGATTCGGTGATATGTTTCACCTCGTCAACAGCTTTGGCTTCACGCTCAGCGAAAAACGGATCCCGCTTGATTTGCACGCTAAAGCCCTTGGCTCTGAGTTGATCTGCCAGTAACACGGAGAAATTGGCCGGGACGATGAGCGAACGGATGCCTCGCTCGCGGAACAGCAAATCAAGGACCTCGACCATTGCGGGACTCGATATTCCTCGGTGCCGCAGTTTTTTCTGATAGAGCGACAAAGAAAGCACTCGATCCACGTGAGCCTGCTTCTTGGCCCGGTCGATTTCGAGATCACTCATCACCACATACTTGGTTTTCTTGTGCTGAAAGAAAATAAAGGGATCTGGAACGAAAAATCCCGCGGCGTAGAGCATGTTGGAATCGCTTTCGCTGGCCGAAACTAAAAGCATCGCCTGATCGTTCCTGGATTGCCGCGGATGAATCCCTGGTGCGGTGGCTTTTTTCCCTTTGAGTCGGTTTGCTTTCGCTTCAAACATAGTTCGTTGTTGACGAAGAACGCTGTGGGTTTGTTCGGCCGTGGCAAACTTAAGTTACCAATTCCACAGCGGAACTTCAAGCAAACCTGACGCCCAAATGGTCAAATTCTGTTGACACACTAGGGCCTTCTGTTATGATGCCGCCACTCGCTCGCGGGGCGAGCTCTACTTCGCATCTTGAGGAACGCTTCTTCATGGTCACGACCAATAATTTCGACAAACTTCGTGAGTTGAACCAACGGGCCGAGGCGGGCGGTGGTGAGCAACGCGCCCGGCGGCAACATGAACAAGGCAAGCTTCTGGCGCGGGAACGTCTCGATATTCTCCTCGACAATGGAAGCTTTGTCGAAATGGATCGCCTGAGAACGCATGGCTGCACCGATTTTGAAATGGAGCAGCAGAAGTTTTTGGGTGATGCGGTGGTGACCGGTTATGGCGCCATCGATGGTCGGCTGGTGTACGTTTACTCTCAAGATTTCACCGTCTTTGGCGGCAGTCTCAGTGGCGTGGTGGCGGACAAAATTTGCAAGGTGATGGATTTAGCGATGAAGAACGGCGCGCCCATTATTGGCATCAATGATTCCGGCGGCGCCCGTATCCAGGAAGGCGTGATGAGCCTGGCAGGCTATGGAGAGATTTTTCAAAGGAACGTCATGGCCTCAGGAGTCGTGCCGCAAATTTCAGCCATCATGGGCCCGTGCGCCGGCGGAGCGGTCTATTCACCGGCGATTACCGACTTCATCTTCATGGTAAAAACGAACAGCTATATGTTCATCACGGGGCCCGAGGTCATCAAGGCCGTCACGCATGAAGAGGTCACGAAAGAGGAACTGGGTGGAGCGGAAACGCACAGTGCTAAGAGCGGCTGCTCGCATTTTACCGCGAACACGGAAAAGGACTGCTTGCTGATGATTCGCGAGCTGATGAGCTTTCTCCCGAGCAATAATCAAGAGGATCCGCCCTTTCATGCGACCGACGATGATCCGCTGCGGCGTGACCGGCGCTTGCGGGGCCTCGTGCCGGACAATCCGAACCGACCGTACGACATGAAGGAATTGATTGCCGCAGTCGTGGACGAGGGTTATTTTTATGAGGTGCAGCCGGAATATGCGCCCAATGTGCTGGTTGGCTTCTCTCGTCTCGGCGGTCGGCCGGTAGGTGTCGTGGCAAATCAGCCGGCTAGCTTGGCCGGATGTCTGGACATTAACGCGTCGGTGAAAGCCGCGCGCTTTATCAGATTTTGCGATTGTTTCAATATTCCCGTTGTGACATTTGTCGACGTCCCCGGCTTTTTGCCGGGCACGGGTCAGGAATACGATGGCATCATTCGCCATGGCGCCAAGCTACTCTACGCGTACGCGGAGGCCACCGTGCCGAAGGTAACCGTTGTGACGCGCAAGGCCTACGGCGGCGGTTATATCGTTATGTCGAGTAAACACCTGCGGGGAGATGTCAATTTGGCTTATCCCACCGGAGAAATCGCCGTGATGGGGCCGGAGGGCGCCATCAGCATTGTTTTTCGCGAAGCTCTGCAAAAGGCTGACAACCCGGCGAAAGCGCGCGATGAGATGGTCGAGCACTATCGCCAGACTTTTGCCAATCCCTTCAAGGCGGCCGAGTCAGGTTATATCGATGCGGTGATTTATCCCGAGGACACCCGTCCGACCCTGATTCGCTCTTTGGAGATGCTCAAAAATAAGCGCGAGCAGAACCCGCCCAAAAAGCATGGAAATATACCGCTCTGAAGAAGGCATGCAATGGAGGGGCACGGCATGCCGTGCCCCGACGCTCACC
>DASQUN010000535.1:0-5018 GCA_035641275.1 Candidatus Udaeobacter sp.
GCGGGCAGAGATCGCGGCGGCCGGCAGTAGCCTCAGAATCGTCCAAAAGTACGGGGTGACCACGCGGAACATCGATCTCGCTGCCTGCGCGGAAGCGGCCGTTCAAGTCCTCACGATCAGGCGCCGGGCCAATATCTCGACCGCCGAGCAGGCGCTGATGCTGATGCTGGCGCTGGCCCGCCAGCTCACACAGAATGCTAACCTGATTAGTGAGAACCAGTTGCGCGCAGGCGGATACTCACCCACGCGTTACGACCGCGCGCACACGCCCAACGGCAACTGGGCGCGAATCACCGGACTGGTGACCCTTTATGGCCGGCAACTCGGCATCGTTGGCCTCGGAGAGATCGGCAGAGAGTTGGCGCTTCGGGCAGCCGCACTCGAGATGCGCGTTGTCTACACGCAGCGAACCCGACTTCCAGCGGATGTCGAGGACAGCTATCAGGCAACCTTTCTGAGCTTGGATGAGCTGCTCGCAACGTCGGACTGTATCAGCCTGCATTTGCCGCGCGGTCGGGAAACCCATGGCTTCATCGGCCGTCGCGAGCTTGCAGTCGTCAAACCAGGCGCGTTCCTCATCAATGTTTCGCAACCGCAAATGGTCGATCGTGAGGCATTGCGTGAGGCGCTGGCCTCCGGCCGGCTGGGCGGCTTCGGACTGGATACGTTTTATGACGAGCCTGGCGATGCCAACGATCCCCTAATCAAATTCACCAACGTCGTCGTCACGCCCCACCTCGGCGGCTCGCCCCGCTTCAACTCCCTCGACGACATCGAGGAACTGCTGATCAACCTCGCACATGCGCTGCGGCCGTAGTCTGACTCCCCGCTTACGTGCGTCGGGACTGAATCTTTTGGAATCTCTGGGGCGGTTTCTTGCTTCGCTCATCAGTGCTTCTATAATGAGTTGACCGCAGTTTACTTTGAAGTCTGTAGGGCCGGGCAAGCGTAATCCGAGAGGCTTTGTATGAACATCTTGCTTCTCTCGATGCCGGATTCTTTCGAGCACACGCCGACCGTCGCCATTCGCATGCCCAACGGCGCGCTTGCTTCCCTTGCCGGCAACGTCGACCCACACCATCGAATCGCCGTCGCCGATCTCATCCTGGCCCAAACGCGAGTCCGAGCCATTCTGGAAGAGCTCGTGCGAACGCATCAGCCGGATCTGGTGGGGCTCTCGGTCATGACGTTTCAGCGGAAGACCGCCAAAAAAATCATCGCGCTATTGCGCTCGCTCCGCCCGGCTGTGCGGGTCGTCGTGGGTGGCTACGACCCGAGCATGGCGCCGGAAGCGTATACGGCAGAGTGCGACAGCCTGGTTGATTTTGTCGTGCGCGGCGAAGGCGAGCTCACGTTTCGCGAGCTGCTGCGCGCCCTCGAAAAGAACAGTGGCTACGAGCGAATCTTGGGCTTGTCTTATCGAGAGGCAGGGCGTTTTCGACACAATCCGGACCGGCCCATAAGCGATCTTGACGGCGGTGAGATACGGCTTCCCAATCGCGACGCGCGCGTCCTCGGCGGCTACACGATGCTCGGCCGCCAGGTGGACGTCGTTGAAACTTCCCGTGGTTGTACGTTCGATTGCAGCTTCTGCTCGATTATCGCGATGCGGGGTCGCCAGTTTCATACATACTCCTTCGATCGGGTATTGGCGGACATCCGTGATGCCCGGAACCACGGGGCACAGTCGATTTTCCTGGTTGATGACAACATCACGCTCAACGTGCGGCGATTTGAAGCGCTCTGCCAAGCGATTGTTGAAGCGCGGCTGAATCATTTGGAATACATCGTGCAGGCGATGACTTCCGCCATCGCCAATCACAGTGACACCCTCGTCCCTTTGATGCGCAAGGCGGGTTTCCGCTACGTTTTCCTCGGCATCGAGAACATCCTGGAAGCCGACCTCGACTTCCTGCGTGCCGCCTCCAAAAATGCGCAGCGTGAAAACGGTCGCCAAGCCGGCAACGCCACTCTCAAAGCCATCGCCGCGCTGCACCGGCACAAGATGTACATTGTCGGCGGTCTTATCGTCGGCACCCCCGGAGACACACGCGAGTCGATAGAGGCCAATCTCGAATTCGCGCGGCGATACGTCGATTGGCCGTACATTCAGCACCCCACACCTTACCCTCGCACAGCGATGACCGAAGACTTTCAAAAGCGCCGATTGATCATCGACGAGCGCCCGGAACACTATGACGGTACGACGTCGGTCGTGAGAACCGATACGTTGATGCCCGAGGAAATCGAATTTCTAAGATGGCGCGCGGAGCGCTGGATGAAGCTGCGTCACTTGCCGCCGGTTTTCTTCCGCAACCCGCTGTTCGTGCTGCGCAACGGGGCCAAGATGCTGGCCCACACATTTCGCGGCATGACACTAAAGACGCTGTTTGGACTCGAAGGTGAACGTCAGGCCTTTGAACGCTACCGCGCCATCCGCCAGGCGGAACGGACGTATGTCTGACATAGATTGCGGTGTCGTCTGCGCAACGAGGATGCTCCGACCTATTTCTCCGGCATGGTGAATTCTTTTAAGACCACGAGCAAGCTTTTCTTTATGGTCGCGACGGCAATTATGACGTGGTCCATCGCTTGCGCCGCGGATTTTTCTCCGATCGGCCTCTGGAAGACCATCGATGACCAGACCGGTAAACCAAGGGGATTGGTGCGGATCACCGAAACCAATGGGGAATATCAAGGGAGAGTGGAAAAGAGTTTCCCCAAGCCAGGCGAAGATCCGAATCCCAAGTGCGAGAAATGCGAGGGAGCACGGCGGGATCAACCGGTGATCGGGATGACGATTCTATGGGGCCTCAAGAAACAGGGCGATGAATATCAAGGCGGAGAAATTTTGGATCCGGAAAACGGCAAAGTCTATCGGGCTAAAATGAAGCTCGTTGACGGCGGGAGTAAACTCGACGTGCGCGGTTTCATCGGCTTTTCATTGTTCGGAAGAAGTCAAATCTGGCTTCGCGAAGAGTGATTTCTTTCGCCTCTCTGCAGATCATCTGCTTCCTCTTATTCCTACCTGTTGCAATTTGGATTGACAGCAAAATAAGCGCGGCGATAATATCGCTCCTTCGCTTTTGCGACCGGTCACATCTTATTTCAAGGAGCGACAGGTTATGTGCAGACTCCTGCTGCTGTTCAGCGTTCTCATTGGTCTATGTCCCTCCTTCGTCAAATCCATCGCGGCCCAAGAGCGCTTCCGAATCGCGTGGGCCGGCATGACGCCTTCCAACACACCGATCTGGGTCGCCGAACAAAAAGGCTTTTTCAAAAGAAATGGCCTTCAAGCCGAGGTCATAGCTATCAGCGCGAGTACGATCGTAATCCAAGCCTTGCTGACCGGTGAAGTCGACCTCATCATCGCTCCCTCCGCCACCCTTGTGACCTCTCGAATGGCAGGCGCCGATACGATTATGGTCTCGACCAACCTACCCCTGTTTATTGACCACATCGTCTCGCTTGGGGATATTAGAACTGTCGAACAGCTCAAAGGCAAAACCGGCGGAGTGAACCGCTTGGGCACCACATCGGATATGACCTTGCGTCTCGCTTTGCGCCGCCTCGGCATCGATCCCGAAAAGGACACCAAGATCATCGCCACGGGAGAAAACCCGCAACGGCTGGCGGCCCTATCACGCAATATTACTCAATTCACACTCCTTGGAGAGCCACTAGTCCGAGAGGCGGAGAAGATGGGTTTTAGAGACCTGGTCGATATTGGGACGCTGAAGATTCCCTATCACGTGAACGCGGTTGTCACGCGTGAAAAGACGGTGAAGGAGCGACGACCGTTGGTCGCGAGAGTTGTGCGAGCATTCACAGAAGCGCTTCATTACATCAAGACCCATAAGGAAGATACCAAAGCGCTCATCGGAAAAAATCTCAAGACAAACGACCCGGAGGGCTTGGAACGGGCTTACCAAGCCTACAACGCCGCGTTTCCCGAGATTCCCTATCCAAGCCCCGAAGGCATAAGAACCCTGCTCGATGACATGGCGCCAAAGACGCCGAAGGCCGCGACAGTCGATCCGAAGAGTTTCGTTGATACAAGCCTCGTGCAGGAACTGGAATCGTCCGGATTTATCAAACAGCTGTATAAACGGTAGAGGCGACCGTCCGGTCGCTCCTGTCACTGCCGTTGCTGCTTGGCGTGCTTTCAGTGAATCGACGATCCGAGACTATAGAAAGCCCGAGGATTCTCGTCAACAATTTTTTTGTGTATTTGGGGCGTGATCCCGCCGGTTTCTTTTAATCTGGTTAACGCTTCCAATTCCGTCGACGAATCCGCGTGACCGTAGTCGGTTCCGATCATCATCGCACCTTGGCCTGTGTGACTCAGTAAATACGGCACATCGTCACCGATCTGACAGGTAACATAGATGCGGTATGCCTCCATCAGATTATCAGGCAGTCGACTATTCACGGTATCCATACGCCGCCGTAACTCGTAAATCACCCATGGAATCCAGGACGCTGCGGTTTCAATAAAACCAAAGCGCAGCTTCGGAAACCGCTTGGGCAAACCGGAATTGACCAGGCGAAAAAAAGCGCCGACGTTGAAAATTCGATACTGATTGAAAAATTCCCGGCTGCCGTCAGGATTGGCAAGCATACTCACCACATCCCAGTTGCCGTTCGCTTGATGCAGGCCGATCGCCATGTCAAGACGCGATGCCGCCTCGTATAGTGGATAAAAGTAGGCGTCACTTATATGTCGTTTCCCCTCGAGTGCCCGCATGAAAATGCCACAGGCGCCATTTTCTTTGGCGAAGCGAAGTTGATCCAGAGCATCGGGCACACTGAGCAGAGGCAGCGGACACATCCAGCGCAGCCGGCCTTTTCCCTGCTTCCAGATGTCTGCCAGCCAACGGTTGTACGCGCCGCACAGGGCGACGTCTACTTCGGGCCGTTCCGTGCACTGGTCGAGGAAGATACTCGGATAGAGTATCTGCACATCGATGCCCAACTCGTCCATATGCCGCAGACGCTCATCGACATTTTCAACGTCA
>DASQUN010000536.1:0-6491 GCA_035641275.1 Candidatus Udaeobacter sp.
AAGAGGGCGAGCTACATCTTCGACCCCTTCATCAATGCGATGAACGCGACCCCTCGCGTCGCGCTTCTACCTTTGGTTATCATCTGGTTGGGAATCGGAATACTCTCGAAGGTCGGTATTATCTTTCTTGGCGCAGTTTTCCCCATATTGATCAATACGCGCGACGGGGTGAAGACCACGCCGCTAAATCTTCTCACTGCCGCCAGGAGCTTTGGCGCTTCGGAGTGGACTCTCTTTAAGACCGTCGTGCTTCCTTCGACCATCCCTTTCATCCTTACGGGTTTGAGGCTGGGGCTTGGGAGAGCGATTGTGGGTGTAATGGTGGGAGAGCTTTATGCTGCTACCGCCGGGATTGGTTTTATGATCACGGTTGCCGGCGCCACATTCCAGACCGATAAGGTGTTTGTCGGCGTGCTCGTTTTCGCGCTGACCGGGATGATGGGTATGGAGTTGCTAACCCGGGTGGAAAGGCGGTTTGATAAGTGGCGCCCCAAAGTGGGAGCAACGGAATAATAATAGATTCGCTCCAAGTTTATTATCTGACACCTGAGTGAAGGGCCCACCTAGCGATGGGCCCTTTCTTTTTGACGATGCCTACCATAGTCTCCGGCGGTTTGTCAGAGTCACCATAAATAGTGCTTGTCCCTTGCCCTTTGAGACGGCCGGTCTTACAGTAAGACTTCAAAAACCACGGAGGCTTATTCATGCGCGCGCGTACACTAAGCTCGCTTCGACTCTTTGCGATCAGTTTAGCGACACTATTAACAATCTCCGGTTGTGGCTATAACGAAATTCAAGGCCTGGATGAAAACGTAAAGGCCGCCTGGGGCGAGGTGCAGAATCAGTACCAGAGACGTGCAGACTTGGTTCCCAACCTTGTATCCACGGTAAAGGGCGCCGCTCAGTTCGAACAGCAGACACTGCAGCAAGTCATCGAGGCGAGAGCCCAAGCCACGTCCGTCAAGTTGGATGCCAATGCCCTCAGCAATCCGGAGACCTTCAAGAAGTTTGAAGAGGCTCAGCGAAATCTTTCCGGCGCTCTCTCGCGCCTGCTCGTTGTGGTCGAAAGGTATCCAGACCTCAAAGCCAACGCGAACTTCCGCGACCTACAGGCGCAACTCGAAGGCACAGAAAACCGCATTGCCGTGGCTCGCAAGCGTTATGTCGAAAGCGTCGCCGAGTACAACAAACGTGTTCGCTACTTTCCGACAAACCTCACGGCCAAGTACCTTTTAGGTCTCGATGTACGCCAGAGCTTCAGCGCCGACGACGCCGCATCCAAGCCCCCACAGGTAAACTTCTAAGCAGCAGATGAAGCTGCACCAAGCACGGTTATTTGTTGCCGGCCTCACCCTCCTGCTCGTTCTGACAATATTGCGAAATGGGCTGGCGTTAGAGATTCCAGCCCTGCGCGGAAGAGTCAACGACTATGCAGGGATGGTTCCGCCCGACAAAGCGCAACAATTGGAAGACCGCCTGGCGCGTTTTGAGACCGAAACCGGTCATCAGGTTGCCGTGCTTACGATTCCGAGCCTCGAAGGCGAGCCGATCGAGGACTTCAGCATTAGAGTCGCTGAGTCCTGGAAAATCGGCCAAAAAGGTTTTGATAACGGGGCCATTCTTCTCATAGCTCAAAAGGATCGTAAACTGCGAATCGAGGTGGGCTATGGGCTTGAAGGTGTTTTACCCGACGCTATAGCCAACCGCATCATCAGTGAAATCATAGTACCGCGCTTTCGCGAGAATAATTATTCAGGAGGGATTGAGGCAGGAGTTGACTCGATCTTGAAAGCAGCTAGAGGAGAGAAGGTGCCTGCCACACCCCGGGCTTCCTCAAAACAGCCCTTTTCCAATATTTCAGTTTTTGGCGCAGTGCTGATCATGACAGCTATAGCAGCATTGTTTATAGGCATGACGCAGCGTCACCCTACACGAGGGACCGTCGGCGGTGCCGTTGCTGGACTCTTCGCTACACTGGGCGTGGCACCTGGCTATAGTATCGCATTGTGGATTCTAGCGCTGATCGTCGGTGGCGTCTTGGGAGCCATGGGAAGTCGATTTGCCAGCGACGCTTGGGGAGGTCAATGGAGGGGCGGCACACGACGCTACCGCGATGATTGGAGTGGTCATATTTTTCGCGGCGGACTCGGAGGCGGTTTCGGTGGTGGTGGATTTGGGGGGGGAGGCTTCAGCGGAGGCGGCGGGGGATTTGGTGGTGGTGGAGCCTCGGGAAGTTGGTGACGATGATGCAGGCCGAAACGTTTTTCACTGCTGAAGAACAAAAGCGCATTCAACAAGCGGTGATTGCCGCCGAGCAAAAGACCGCTGGGGAAATTGTTCCGATGATCGTGGATGCGAGCGCACGCTACGCTGAAGTGGAAATGGGCGGGCTTGTAACTGGGTTAATCCTCGGTACTCTCGCCGGGTTTATTTGGCGTGATCCGTGGGCTTCTATCCACTCACAGCTCCTCTGGCCGCTCGCTGGGGCTGTAGTCGGATTTCTCGTCTGTATCATTCCCGCGATCAAGAGACATTTAATTCCGCAAGATCGCATTGAGAGCGCTGTCGATCTGCGCAGCCTCGCTGCCTTCACGGCTCACGGGCTCCATTATACGAAAGAACATACCGGCATATTAATTCTCATTTCTCTGCTGGAACACCGTGTGGAAGTCCTGGCGGACAAAGGCATTAACGAGAAGGTTTCACCGGGAACTTGGGACGAGATCGTGCGCATCGTGATCACGGGTCTCAAATCGGGCAAAGCTTGTGACGCCTTCTGCAAGGCGATCGAACGTTGCGGAGAAATTCTCGCACAGCACTTTCCCCGCTTGGCGGATGACCGAGATGAATTGGCGAACAAGCTTTTGACCGAAAAATAACGACCTTGAAACCCTAACGTTCCGGCGAGCACAATACGGGGAAATCTCTACTTTCGAACTAGTCTCACATCCACCGCTGCCAAGCCATGACCGTGAGCTCGCACCATAATCGGGTTGATTTCCATGTCCGATAGTCGACTGCGATGAGCGGCAAAGATATCCGACAACCCGACCATCGCACGCACCAGCGCGTCGATGTCGCGCGGCGGTTGGCCGCGAACTCCCTGCAGGATCTTGTAGCTGCGTAGTTCCTGAAGCATCGCTCTTGCCTCACGTTCGTCCACTGGCAGAAGCCGTATGGCGACATCTTTGAGGACTTCGACAAAAATCCCGCCGAGTCCGACCATGAGGAAAGGTCCATATTGCGGATCGGTACGGGCTCCGAGGAGAACTTCAGTTCCCTGAATCATTTCTTGCACCAGCAACTGAGCTTCGGCCGACGCCTTGGCAAGCAACTGCTTGGCCTGACTCTCGACCTCCTCCATTGCTTTTAATCCGAGAATGACCGCACCCGATTCCGTCTTGTGCACGATTTCCGCGGCGATGAGTTTGAGCGCCACGGGAAACCCGATCTCCTTGGCTTTCATTGCTGCTTCCGCAGCTGTTGAAGCCAAAGCCTGCCGTGGTAACCCAATGCCGCGGCTTTGCAAAAGACCGTTTAATTTTTCTTCTTCGAGATCTTCGGCTTTCCCATCAGCCGCCGGCAAAGTGGGAACGCCAAGTCTCTTACGTTCGCCGTATAGGCCCAATCCCGCGAGCGCCCGCAACGTGGGCTTAATCGCCTGCAGGAACGGTATGGTTGCTTCGTCTTGAAAGGTTCGGCTCTCGTCCGTCAGACTGTAGGTTGAGCGCGCAAACGCAAGAATGGGTTTTTCGGTTGTGGCAGCGAGATTTTTGAACAGCGTCGCTTCTCTTTTTTCCGGATAGCGCGGTAGCTCGCCGTGAATGGCCAGGAGATCGACGCCGTCGTCCTCCGCGTGAAACTTAACGATGTTAACGAAGTTCTGTTCGTCGCCGAAACCCGCGACGCCGCATTCGAGCGGATTTTCTACAACCAACTCGGCGGGAATCAAAGGACGCACCGCCTCCCTCGTCCCGTCGCTCAGCTGTGCGAGGTTCGTATTAAGTTCGTCACAGTGATCGCACAGCAAGCCCTTCATGCCTCCGGAGTTAACGACAATGGCAGCGCGGCTACCACGCGGAATTCGGGCAGGCATGAAAGCGAGACTCATTTCTGTCAGATCTTCCAACGTCGGGCAGCGGATCAGTCCCAGTAGCTTACACGCCGCGTCAAACACTTCGTCCGATCCGGCCAATGCGCCGGTATGGGAGATCGCCTGACGCTTGCCCATTTCGGACCGGCCGAGTTTGACGATGAGAATCGGTTTGTTCTTGTTCAAGGCGTCGGCCGCGACCGTCATGAACTCTTTCGATCGGCGAACCCCCTCGACCATTAGCGCAATGAGCTTCGTCGCCGGATCGTCAATGAGAAACGACAAGTAGTCGACGAGATCGAGGCTCACTTCGTTGCCACTGGAAATCGCATAGGTGAAACCGACACCTCTTTCCGAAGCGCCTTTGATCCAGTTCCCGAGCGAGCCGCCACTTTGGAAGATCAACCCGACGGGACCTTTCTTGAGCAAAGGGACTGGAGTCGGAAAGGTCCATAACCCCTCTGGCAAGGAGAAAGATCCCATGCAGTTAGGACCACAGATGACAAAGCCTGTCCGATCACAAAGCTCCTTCATTGCCTGACCACGTTTTTTTCCTTCTGGGTCATCGCCCTCGCCAAAACCAGCGCTGTAAATCGTTGCGGCTTTGGTGCCAAGCCTGGCGGCGTCTTCCAAGGTGCCGAGAACGGCTTTGGTCGGAATCAACATGAGCAGATGCTCGGGTACTTCTGGGAGAGCCGCGAGATTTGGGTAACAAGGATCTTCGGCTATCTCTTTGTAATTAGGGTTAATGAGGAAAACCTTACCGCCGTAAGCCTTCTTAAGGTTCCGATAGATCCCCATTGGCCAACGCCCCTTGGGCGATGCCCCGACGATTGCGACCGAGCGGGCGGAGAGAAGGTTTTCGACCGGCTTTCGGGTGAACGTAGCACTGCTCATGCTCGTGGATTCCTTCTTCTGGCGATTTTTTTCCTATGTCACAGTCTCAGAACGACTGCAAGATGAGCGGAACGGAATTGAATCAGGGGAAAATGTGCCAGCGATGCGCGGGCAATTCAACCGCCGCTTCCTGACCCACGATAAAGTCGGAATCTCCCGCGAGCTTGACCAGCAGGGTGACACCGTTAATGTCAACTTCGAGCAGGGCGGCGTCACCCAAATAGTTTTTAGTGGTGATTTTTCCCCGCACTGTCGTGGTTTGGTTTGAGACCGGATGCAGGCTCACGTGCTCCGGCCGGATCGCCAAGGTTACCGGCGCGCCGACATGCGCGCCGTTTGGAATAACGACCGCAACCGAGCCCAGCGCCGATTCCACCACGTCCGGCCCAATCACATTTCCCTTTACAAAATTCATTTCGCCCACGAATTGGGCGACAAAGAGATTCGCTGGACGCGCATAGACTTCACTGGGCGAAGCAATCTGCAGAATTTCCCCCTGGTTCATCACGCAGACTCGATCCCCTAGGCTCAGCGCCTCAGCCTGATCGTGCGTTACGTAGAGCGTCGTAACTCCGATTCCTTTAGTAATCTTTCTCAACTCCACGCGCATCTGCTCGCGCAAACGAGCATCGAGATTGCTCAGCGGCTCGTCCATAAGCAATATCTTAGGCTCTGTGACCATCGCCCGCGCCATCGCCACTCTCTGCTGTTGGCCGCCGCTCAAATCGGTCGCCGGTCTATCTTCGAGACCGTCGAGCTGAACCCGTTTAAGGGCGGTCCGCACTTTTTCCGCCACGGCTGCTCTGGGGAACCTCTTTTGTCCTTGCGTCAGCGGGAAAGCGACGTTTTGAAACACGTTCATGTGCGGCCAAATAGCGTAAGATTGAAAAACCATGCCCAGGTCTCGCCGCTCTGTAGGAACATGAACTCTTTGGCTGTGGGAATTGACCAGTCTCCCCGCGATTTCGATTTCGCCGCCATCGGGTCGCTCCAAACCCGCGACACAGCGCAGGGTCGTTGTCTTACCACAACCGCTGGGGCCCAACAGAACGCAAAACTCCCCTTCACCGACCTCAAGGTTGATGTTCTTTAATGCATCGACTCGGCCCTGCTGGGCGGGAAAAGATTTCTGCAGTTCTCGGATGCTAATCATCGATTCTCGCCGACATTCGCAATTGCGTATCGCCGTTCTTTAGATCTGACTTTCTCCATTTGGAGTCAGCATACACTTCATTCGCTTTTTTGTGGCTTACCTATGATCGAGTAGCCGATCTGAGATCTAAAATTGGCAATCGCGCACCGCCAGCGAGCCATCTACGATGCGGCGCCGATTTCACCGATACGAGAGAGCGCCAGGCGCACCGCAGCCACCACAATGACCGCAAAGATGATCAAGATCACCCCCAACGCCGCAACCTGCGGAACCCAACCACTGCCCCAAAATTGCCAGACCACGGTGGAAATCACGACATTGCTGCGAGTCAAGAGCGTCAACGACATC
>DASQUN010000537.1:0-5479 GCA_035641275.1 Candidatus Udaeobacter sp.
GCCCGCCTTACAGGCGCTACTGAATCCAGAAAAATAACCATTTCCCTCGTTTTCCAGTTCGATAGAGAATTCCTCGCCCGCGCCGGTTTCGATAGTGACTTTAATCTTGGTTGAGCGGGGACACCAGACCCGAAAGTGGACGCCACCCGTGGTCAAGGGTTCCGCGCCGACGGGCAATCGTCTGCTGATGTTTTCGGCTGATAGCTGTCGCATTATCTCCTATGCTCCTGGCTGGCTGCGGCTAAAATTTTCGGCGCAACGACTGCGCCATCGAACAGGCCTTCGGTGACTTGTCGGGACGCCAGCGCAAAAATTTGGTGCCGTGCTTGAATCGATTTACCGTAAAGTGATCGTACTGGACCTCCACGAAGGCAAGGCGATGAAAGCCGTCCCATTTCGGCTCGTACTGCCATCCCTTTTCTGAAGGGATCTCGCCGACGAGCCAGGGCCTCCATGGTCGGGTAAGGCGGCCTAACGGGCAGGGCCATAAAGCGACTCCAATTTCGCCCGTCCCTTTTTTGCCAGCAGAGGAGACCACAGGTCACCCATTGCGTTTATGCGTGCTCGAACGTTATCCATTCGGAAATCCTCGATCCGGACACCCCGTTCGAGCTCTTTCCACGTGATCGGCGTCGAAACGGTCGCTTCGGGCTGTGGCCGGACGGAGTAAACGGAGGCCAGTGTTCGCCCCCAGGCGTTCTGATTGTAGTCGACCAGCACTCGACTGCGCGGTCGCTTGGCGATTCGGTATTCGGCCGTAATCAAGTCAGAGCGCAGCGATGCCAAACTCAGAGCCAACCGCTTCGCAAATGTCCACACCTCTTTTTGCGTTGGGCCGCGCACAATGGGAACGTAAATATGAAATCCTTTCGAACCAGTGGTCTTGATGAAAGACGGCAATTTGAGTTGAGTCAGCGCCTCGTGCACGACCGACGCGGTTTCCAACATCTGTTCCCAGGTTGCTCCTTGGACCGGATCAAGATCGAAGTGCAAGTAGTCCGGACGGTCGACATCGTCGCAACGGGCATACCACGGGTTAAGGTCTATGCAACCTAAGTTGGTCACCCACAGCAATGATGGTAAATCCCGGATCACGGGAAAATCGATGATATTGCCCGAAGCATGCTCGATAGCGCATGTTTCGATCCAATCGGGCCGAGGCGACGGAGCGCGCTTCATGAAGAAGAAATCGCCGGCGATACCGTTCGGATAACGCTTCATCACCATAGCGCGATCCACTAGATGCGGGAGCAGAACGGGAGATAGGTCACTATAAAATTGGAGCAGATCACCTTTCGTGATTCCACGGTCGGGCCAAAAGACTTTTCGCAGGTTCGTCAGGTCAACCATTTTGCCGGCAACGACAGCCTCCCGTGTGTCACAATCCCGCGGTATTCGGACCGGAGCGCGATTCAGCTTGTGCGCGGCAGTTTTTTTTCGGTGAACTGCCGGATGATAATTCGTTGCGCGTTTGTCCGGCAGTTTATTCCGCACCTAGGTTAACCTCTGGGATATTGCTCGTTTGGTGAGCAAAGCTTGTACCATTAGCGGCTGTCATGTGATGCACTCTACGACGCTCATGGCTTCGCGTCGACCGGCGGCGACGGCCATGTGGCAAAAATCCAAACTGTACCTCGATGGCACATTTGTTGCTCTGAAACAAGCCTATGGAATCTGTGGAAGCGAACCAATCGCTAAAAATTTACTTGGCGCTGGTCCGGTGCGGCGAGGTGCGGCTCATCGTCGATTCATTGGAACTGCTGGAAGAGGTTTATCGGGGGTTTGTTTGTTGGAACAAGCTGGTCAGTCAAGCGCAACAAGCCGCTACGGACGAAGAAGGGATTCATTACCGCGGCGCACCGCGACGCGAGTTGCCTGAAGATTGTCAAATCGCCGACGAAGAAAGGTTGTGCCTCGCGCAAGTCGAAGTTACGGCACCTGCTTACGTCGAGATTGTCGGACTTTCCGGTCCGCTTCAATCGCTAGAAACGTACCTCTCGAATGAGCGAATCGACTGGGATCGAGAGAGACAGGAGCCGGCCGAAGAGCGTCGGTTAATGCTGGAACAGCAGCGCATCGATACTGTCCGGGATCAAGTAGAGTTGCTGAGGGGACTTAACTACCCCGAGATTCAAATCAGGGAAGGCCTGTCCAAATACATTTTTGCTCCTTTGGATCGTCTCGATCAGTTTCACGGCCTTAAGCTTCACACGGAAGAACCAGCGCCCGCTCGGCACATGGATTCCGCGGCTGCAACGCGCGGTTGAAGCCGCGGATCCGTGCCGCTACGCCACCTTGGAATCGCGGAAGAATTCTCGACCAGCTAGTGTTGTTCAAGCTGTTTTTATTTATTTGGAGTTGCCGGCTCGGAAACTTCCTGGAGAGTTTCTCCCGCGAGATTTCTGTCCCCGGTATGAACTGCGATGTCTCCCAGACTCACGACTCCAACGAGTCGCTTGTCACGGCTCAAAATAGGCAAACGGCGAATTTGTTTCGCTTCCATGAGGCTCACGGCCTCTTCGACTTCCTGATCTTCGAAGCAGTAGGCCACATCGGTCGACATGATTTGAGAGACTTTTGTTCTGGAGGGATTCCGTCCCTCGGCCGTTGCTCTTATGGTTATGTCACGGTCGGTCAATATGCCGGTCAATTTCTCACCATCACAAACAGGCATCACGCCGACGTCGAGCTTTTTCATTTTTCCTGCAGCCTCTTTTAGTACGGCGTTGCTGTCAACGATTTCTACATCACGGGTCATTATTTCTCTGACTTGCATACCCCCTCCTTGATTCGAAATTTTACAAGTAATTCCGCAAACGATGTGCCACGAACGAAAAAGAGCGAGCCTCGGCTCTGCCCTGTATTAACGGCCTTAAATTGTGTGTCGGCCTGTGGAAAACGCGCATAATCAAAGTCCTATATTTGAAACACAGAAATATGACCCGTTGGACCTAAGCAATTCCTCCCGAACGTGGACTCGCGCAAGGCTTCCGGCCGCAGCCGATGGGTCTTTGCCTCCTCAATGCGAGCCTCGCCAACCCCCACGCTACCTATCCAGTCCGGGCCTGAGATCGGTGTAGGAAAAAACCGCACGTCCAGGGCGTGTGTAGGGACAGATCTTCATACAACAGGTGTGGAGAGGCGTGTAAGCTAGTGTAAAACATGGAATCAATCGTGGCATGCGATTTGTTCTGGGTGCGAATTGTCTCTTTGGAATTGTCTCTTTGTTGGGCGCTCGACTGGCTAAAGGGTTATCACCGGGGCGCATCGGACTTCGTCCATGCTTGTCCGGCCAGAAGCATACACTCTCTGATGATCCGCTCATGAAGCTTGTCGGTCCGGCGATTGTTGGCATGATGGCGCTAACTCTTGTTTTCACCACTGTCGTAGTGGGGGGCGAGAGAATTAAAGAGAAACAGAAAGGCCGCACGACTCAAGGATCACGCTTAAGCGCCGCGCAGAAGAAGCTTTTAGAGACACGACGGAATCTCATTGAAAAAAAATTGGCCGCTAAGCACGATTTAAAACATTTGCTGGAAGCCTACGAAGAAAAATTACAGAGCCAAGCCGACGATTATGAGATTTCAAAGATCATGTACGACTGGGATTTGCTCTCCCAGCCGAAACTCGATGAAAGCAAACGCGAGTTGGTCAATACTCGGCTCGAACTCGACCATGTTCGTCACCGCCTGGCCGAAGATGACGTCGCGCTTTCGTTGGCCAAAGCTGATGCGCAGGAAGACGGGCTTCGGACTTCATTCATAGAAGGACATGGAGAAACGACGATTCTCATCCGGTATGATGGGACGGTCGATTGGTCGCTGGCTGAAGCCGGGAAGATTGGAAAGTTCTTCTTAAAGCGGTTTGGCCGGGCGCTGCCCGTCAGTGCCATGGGCCAATCCACGACGCACAAGCGTATGGGGCTCGATCACCGGGACGCTATGGATGTGGCCGTCAGTCCGGACAGCGAAGAGGGTCGCAGCTTGATGGCCTACTTGCGTAACGCCGGGATACCATTCATCGCTTTTCGCAACAAGTTGCGCGGTTGGGCGACAGGCGCGCATATTCATATCGGCAGGCCATCGCTCAGAATCGAGCAGGTGAAGCAGTCCTCCGCGCGCCAATCGCCGCCCCAAAAGGATCCCAACCGGGGCTGAGTCGGCCCCTACACTAGCCCCGGTTATTTTTGAGTGCACGTTTTTTGCCGACTTGTTCGCTAACTTCTGTCCAAAAAATCGTACAAACAAGAATACAGGTACGCCGCGCAGCGAAGAACCTGCAAAGAACTGGACCGTCTATCACTTGGCACTCTTTGTGAACGTTCTTCAACAACAATCGACGGCGGACCGTCAGCCTAAACTGGAAAGGAGCTATAGCCATGCAGAGGCCAGTCAGTCAAATGATAGGGTTCGCGATTGGTGCCAGAGATGGTGATATCGGCAGCGTAGATGACGTTTTGTTTGACGATAATCTGTGGACCGTTCGATATTTGGTGATTGATACGGCCAACTGGCTACCCGGGCGACGCGTAGTGATATCGCCTATCGCCATCGGCCGGTTGGATTGGGAAGGAAAGCGAGTTCCTGTATCGCTCACACAAGAGCAGGTAAAGAACAGTCCCGATCTCGACACGCGACACATGTCCCGCGAGCACGAAATGGCGTACCACGATTACTACGGATGGCCGTATTACTGGGTCGGCGGCGATGTATGGGGCGTCGGGCCGTATCCCGGAGCTCTGGCAATTGAAAACAGAGTGCCCGTCGATCCGGAAGATTACAGGGGTAATGATCCCCACCTCCGGAGCGCGCACGAGGTGACCGGTTTTTATATCGCGGCCACTGACGGAGACATCGGCCACGTTGAGGATTTTATTATTGATGACGAGAGTTGGGAGATACGATACATGGTCGTCGATACGCAGAACTGGTGGCCAGGAAAACAGGTGGTAGTGTCGCCCGAATGGATCGAGCGGGTCAGCTGGAGCGATTCGAGAGTGTATGTTGACCTTTCACGCGAGGCCATTAAAAGCGGACCGGAGTTCGATCCCGAGCGGTTGAATAGAGATTATGAAGAAAGACTCTACGGGCATTACCATCGACCCGGATATTGGGATCTCTGAAGTGCCTGAACTCAGCGCCCACTTAGACAAAGGCAAAAGGTGTACCTGAATGGTTTTGCCTTGGCATCTTACTTGCTCGACCTTACGCTGTTTTGGAGGTATCATATGAAGCGCACTGGACGTTTTGCTTATCTCCTTGTTCTTTCGCTGATGGTAGCGCTCTCAGGCTGTGAGAGTATTGCCCTTATGCCTCGTCCTGACGTGGACAGGCGTGATGGTGACCAACCTGACCTCAGTAGACGTGATCCTGATCGAAGTGAGGTCGGTCGGAGCCCAGAGGCTCGCGGCGAGATTCGTGACCGAGACATAACCGGTCCGCGGGACGAGGTTGTCGGAACCGTAGAGCGGATCGATACT
>DASQUN010000538.1:0-4213 GCA_035641275.1 Candidatus Udaeobacter sp.
AGGTACGGCTCCAGCGCGAGCGCCAGGGTCGGGGAGCGGGCCAAGAAGATCCCGAGCGGGATCCCCACTATAATGGCAATGACAAAACCGTAGACGAATACCTCGAGGCTCTGCATCAGGAAGCGTTGAAGATCTCCGTTGGACACTAACTCAACGAACGCGCGCGCTACCGCGGTCGGATAGGTGAAGAGGATTGGATTAACCGACCGGCCATAGAGTTCCCAGGCAGTTAAGACCACGATCAAGGATGAAAGCCTGACACTCCAACTATAGGTCGCGTTCTTCATGTTTTTTCCCCTTTTATTTGGCGCGCGGTCTTTTCAACTGGTCCCAGATGTGAGCGCGCAGCCGGACCAATTCAGGATCGGACCTGACTCGGCTGAAATCGCGCGGCCGCGGGATCTTTACCGAAAGGATTTCATGTATCCTCCCTGGCCGGGGTGTCATGAGCAAAATGCGATCTCCCAGATAGATCGCCTCATCGATAGAATGGGTGACGAACAGGACGGTTTTCGGCTCCTGCTCGAGAATTCTACAAAGCTCTTCCTGAAGAATCTCCCGTGTTTGGGCATCGAGCGAGCCGAAGGGCTCGTCCATCAGCAGAAGCGAGGGATTCACCGCCAAGGCGCGCGCCAGCCCCGCCCTCTGCTGCATGCCACCAGAGAGTTGATAGGGATAGGACTTCTCGAATCCTTTAAGCCCGACTAGTTCGATGTATCGCTGAACGATTCGAGAGATCTCCTCTTTGGGCCGTCCTCTCAGGATTAACCCATAGGCGATATTCTGTTCCAGGCTTTTCCAGGGAAACAGGCCAAAGTGTTGGAAGACCATCGCCATGTCCGAGCGCGGCTTGGTTACCGGCTCTCCGTCCAGCAGAATCTCCCCTGCGTCCCGCGCGATCAGACAGTCCAAAAGGCGCAGCAAGGTGGTTTTGCCGCAGCCGCTAGGTCCCAAAATGCAGAGACTCTCGTACGGCTGGACTTCAAAACTAACGTCTTGCAAGGCGATCACGTTGCCGTTATTGGTGTGATAGGTCTTGGTGAGGTCGCGAACGGTGATCTTTGCCATAGAAGAAACGAGTGAGGCAATCAGAGGGCCGCTTTTTCCAGCGGCTCCTTACGTTCTTAGAGAAAGTGAGCAGCTACGGCCCGCTCGGCGATGCGATGATCCAGAGACAGCGTCATGGTCGTCAGCGAACGCCAGCTTGGCCGGAATGACAGTCAAAATAGCGAATTTGTGAGACCACACGGGCAAGAAATATTTCTGTCATTTCGGTTGCTCGCCATAAAGCCGCTTGATCAACCCGCCGGACTCGATCTCGCGGATCAGACGCGGCTCGATGAAGTCCCGCGGGTCGGCGCTGCGGGCACGAGGGTTACTTTCGCTCACCTGAGTTAACGCGAGTTTTAGGTCTTCCGGATCCGGGTAGGGAATCCGCTCAAAAGCTGAGGAATAAACCTTTTGTGTTTCCTCGAGAATCTTCTGGTCGGTTGTCTGTGTATACTTTCCAATAACTTTCATCGCAAAGGCGGGATCGGTGCGGAAACGATGTATCCCTTCAATGTAAGCCTCAAGAAAACGGCGGATTAGGGGTTCTTGGCTGCGGAGCATGCTTTGAGTTACCGCGACGGAGGAGAGCGGATAACGGAACCCCAGCGTGGAATAGTCCACCAAAACGCGGAAGCCCGCGGCGCGGGCATGAAGCACGGCCGGAAAACCGAAGGTGCCGGCATGGATTTGTCCGGCCTTCAGCGCGGCGAGCGTCTCGGGCAGGCCGCCGGTCTGTCGGATGGTCACGTCGCGGTCCGGCACGAGTCCGGACTGGCGCAGATAGTACCGCGTGAAAAAGTCTGTGACGGTGCCGATGCGGGTGGCGCCGATGATCTTCCCGCGCAGATCCTCGACCCGCTGGATTTGGGGCGCGACCACCGTGAACACAATGACACGGTTTACCGGGATAGCCACGTACACGGTGTCGGCTCCAGCGAGTTTAGCGTCGATGGCGGCCGCACCTCCGAACGCCGCAACGTCGATGCCGCCGCCGATCAAAGTCTGGACCGCGCGCGAGCCACTGGCGATATAGACGAGCTCGACGTCCAGGCCGTGGCGCTGGAATATTCCGGCCTCTTTCGCAATCCAAGGAATGGAGAATGCCGCGGTGATGGCCGCGTAGGCGACGCGGAGCTTTTGCAATCCTTCGGCAGCGTGAACCGTGGTGGTCGTGAGCAGGACGAAGAGGCAAGCTCTAACGAGCAACGTTTTGCTTGCCGGAAGGGAAAAGGATTTCATTCTTTTTTCTTCGGCCGGAATTCTTTTTCGGCGGCTCAGCTACTGCCAAGTTGCCGCACGCGTATCACCTGAAAGTCTGGCTGTCAATATTTTCGTTGTCGCCTGTGCTTCCCGTGCTATAATCCGCGCCGGTTTGATTCTGGTTGGATTAACTCGATGGCTCGTCGTGAGAAGCTCATTCCCAATCTGAAGGAGGCGATCAAAAATGGCAACACGTCGCATGCGGCTCGCGCTTTTTGTGGTCTTCTTTATCGCATCATTTGGTCCAAGCAAAGAAAGCTCGGGCCAATCCCAGCAGCTCACAGCCTTCTATACCGCACACGTAGTCTCTATGGCACCCATGTGGATCGCCAAGGAAGCCGGTCTTTTCAGGAAACATGGCGCTGACGTCAGACTTCTCTTTATCGGCTCCGGACCGCTCGGGACTACTTCCGTTCTGGCCGGGGAAGTCGATCTCGGCATAATCGGTGGATTTGCCCCAATACGCGCTTTGTTGGGAGGCGCTAAGAACTTGGTGATCATTGGCCAAAGCAAAACCTACATGGTTGGGGCAATTGTCGGCAAGAAAGAAATCACAAGCGTTCAGGATCTCAAAGGAAAACGGTTGGGGATTGATCGCATCGGCTCAAACCCGGACATGTATTCCCAAGCCGCACTCTCCCGTTTCCAGATCGATCCGCTGCGGGATCTCAGTTACATTCAAATGGGAAGTACCAGCCAGGGAATCCCGGCCCTGAAGGCAGGGTCGGTTGACGCTTTCACCACAACCCCGCCGTACGATCTCTTTGCTCAGAGACTGGGCTTCAAGGTGATCCTGGATATCACCGCGTTGAAGATCCCGTTCGCCGCAACGGTTCTCGTCTCCAATCGCAATACTATCGCCCGCAAACAGTCGGAGATAGCGAAATTCCTCCGCGCTTACGCCGAAGCGGTTCATACTTATCTCACGAATCCCGAAGCCACGGCAAAGATTGTCGAGAAGTACACTAAAGTCGAGGATAGAGAGGTGCTCGTCCATTCGATGGCGGCTGAGGCAAAAGCCATGGAAAAAACTCTTCAGGTGGATCCGAAGGGAATCGAGCTCATACTTAAACTGATCGGTAAGACGGTTCCTCAGGCAGCTTCCGCAAAGCCGGAGGATTTTTACGACTCCCGATTCTTCAACGACTTAAAAGACAGCGGCTTTCTTAAACGGCTGTGGGGAGAGAGCTGAGCCGGGTTGGTACACTGACAGTTTCTGACCCCGCAGTGGTCGCCGCATTGACAGGCCTATGGATCGGCTATGAAAAATGGTCCATTCTCCCAATACGCCGCAGGCTGGTTATCTTCATACTCTGCCAGATTGGCGGTGTTTGTGGAAACGAACAGCCTTGACAGATTCGTCATAAATGGCGAATAGTGCGGAAAGTTTTGCTCATTTCGTACCAACGAGGTTCTCTCAATACACTGTCGGAATCACGGCAATTGATTTAATAGTTAGCGAGCAGGACTGACGGTCACAACGACCGAACGAAGCTGGAGCGTGGATGAAGATGGGCCAAATCGCAAATTCCGGTTTATGTCTCTTCCGCTCTCGTTTGAGCAGATAGGATGTCCTGTGCTGAGCCAATGGGGGACATGACATGAGGCGGCGCGATTTCATCAGGATTGTGGCGGGTTCGGCGGCTGTTTGGCCGCTCGTCGCGCACGGGGAGCAATCTAGGGTAGCTCGAATAGGCCGCCCTCTACATAGGAATCGCGGACGCGGATTCGTTCAAGAAGGAACTCCGCGAAGGACCGCGTGAGCTCGGCTACATGGAGGGGCAAAACATTGCCTTCGAGTTTCGCTCCGCGGAGGGAAAGCTGGATCGGCTTCCTCGGCTCGCTGCCGAGCTCGTCCGGCTCAAGGTCGACGTGATCGTGGCGCTCTACGTCCCCTGCGCCC
>DASQUN010000539.1:0-2841 GCA_035641275.1 Candidatus Udaeobacter sp.
GGGCGTCCCGGACTGAAGCGAGCGGTTGAATTCATCAAAAAACATCGCGGCGCCCATAACGGCCGCGTCCAAGGCATTCTCAATCCGGCACAAGCGGAAACCTGCGAGCCTTCCTTGTTGAAGGAAACCGTCGCGGCCGCCAAAGAGCTGGACGTGCCGATCCATATTCACGCCGGGGGAAACCTCCGAGAGTTTCTCCACATCCTCAATCATTATCGTCAGCCGGTAGTCGAGTACCTCGCGGAAACCGGTATCCTCGGACCGCGAACAACGCTAGGTCACATGGTCTTCATGGGCGGTCACTCGCGGGTCGATTATCCGGCCGGTGAACTCGAGCTGCTCGCACAAACGGCTGTGACCGTAGGCCATTGTCCGCACAAATGCGCGAAGATGGCCTTCGCGATGGAATCGTTCGACCGTTACTCACAGGCGGGGGTGAAGATGGGTCTTGGAACGGACACCTATCCGCTCGATATCGTTTCCGAGATGCGTTACGCGTCGCTTATTTCTCGGCTGGTGGACAAAAACGCCTCCGGTGCGCGCCCGGCGGACGTCTTCAATGCCGCTACCATAGGCGGCGCCGATGCGCTTGGCCGACAAGACCTGGGAAGGCTTGCCGCCGGAGCGAAAGCCGATGTCGTCATTATCAATCTTCGCACGACGCGCTATGGCCCGGCGCGCGATCCGATCAATGCATTGGTCGAATACGGCAGTGGAGCTGACGTTGAAACGGTTATTGTCGACGGAGAAGTGGTGATCGAAAACGAGCGTTCCGCTCGGATCGATGAAGGCGAGTTGTTCGCCCAGGCGGAAGCGGGTGCGAACCGGGCTTGGGACAACTGGCCCGGCCGGGATTGGAACGGTAGAACCGTCGAACAGATCATTCCACCGGCATTTCCCACCAGGAATAAATAGCAAGAAGTTACAAAGCCGCGGTGTATTCTCATTCCCGTTACTTCATGACATCCTCTCCCACGAGCGACTGTGTCATAACTCCGTTCATGATTCGACGGGCTCACCACGAATGGAGGTGCGCTATACTGAAATCAGACACTTAGCCGTTCGTCCTGAGTGAGTCGAAGGGCGAACGGTGAACTGCGACACAGTCTCCGAAGGGGAGAGAGAAGTCAATCAAAACGACTTGAAAGAGTAGTTTTTTGAAACGACTATTGGCCATTCGTGCTGCAGACCGCGACTCGTTAGCGTTTCTCGCTGTCCTTTGCTATCAAAATCAGAATATGTTTGCATTTCCATCTTCTGACACGGATAAGAAAGGTTTGGATGCGTTACGGATTCCTGATTGATCAGCATCGGTGCATTGGTTGTCATGCCTGCACAGTGGCCTGTAAGGAAGAGCACAATATCGCCGTCGGCGTGAATCGCACGTGGGTCAAGTACATCGAGAAGGGACGCTACCCGGACGCGGGACGACACTTCGCCGTGCTTCGGTGCAACCACTGCGACGACGCGCCGTGCATTGAAATCTGTCCCACCGTGGCTCTGTTCCGCAGGCCCGATGGAATCGTCGACTTCGACAACGAACGCTGCATCGGTTGTCAGTCCTGTATGCAAGCCTGCCCCTACGACGCGCTCTACATTGATCCGGAGCGAAACACGGCCGCTAAGTGTAATTTCGACGCATCCCGTGTCGAGATGGGCTACAAGCCAGCCTGTGAAGTCGTATGTCCGACGCAGGCGATTCTTTCCGGCGATCTCGACGATCCGAAGAGCGAAATCAGCCGCAGGATCGCGCTGGAAAAAGTGAGTGTCCGAAAGCCCGAGAAGGGGACAAAACCTAAACTTTTTTATGCCGGGGTCGACGGCGATCTCTTGCAGCCCACCATGCTCGAGCCGCAAACGAGTCATTTTTGGGCGGAAAAGTTGCCGGGAGAAGATCTTTACGCTTTGAAGAACGGGAACCCGGATCGAACGACGCCCGGCGGCGCGCGCGAAGTCTATGACGTACCGCACGCGACCCCTTGGGGCAAAAAGATCGCCTCGTATCTTTGGACGAAATCAATTGCGGCCGGGGTGCTCTTGGTCGCGGCCCTGCTGCTGAACATGGGATTTCAACATGAAGTCCTGACGCTCCACCTTGCCAGCCCGGTCCTGGCGTTGGCCTTTTTGGCGATCACGATGGTTCTCCTGATTATTGACCTTAAGCGTCCGGGACGTTTTTTCTACATTCTAATCAAACCGAACTTTCGTTCATGGCTGGTCTTGGGCGGCTACATCTTGTTTGTCTATGGTATCCTCACGACCTTGTGGCTGATTTACGGTTTGACGAAAGATTCGGTTGGCCCGTGGGTATTCTGGCCGACGGCCCTGATGGCGCTTGCCTCCGCGGGATACTCCGCCTTTCTGTTTGGTCAGGCCAAGGGCCGGGACCTATGGCAAAGTCCGCTCTTGTTCTGGCATTTGATCATTCAAGCATTCGCCGCGGGATCGGCAACGTTATTGCTGATTGCTCCATTGACGCAGGCCAATTTGGAGGTTTTTTTATTGCTTGGCCAATTCCTGGCCATTTCACTTTTACTCATGCTGGCGATCATCATCGGCGAACTGACGCTCGCGCACGGTTCGGAAGAATTGCTGCGCGCGACGGCTTTGCTGACGAGGGGACCATTGCGCAAGCAATTTTGGATCTTGGTGGTAGGCGTGGGAATGATTCTGCCGCTGGGATTGATTTTCTGGCCGATACATCTTTTTTCATATCTTGGCGCGGCCATTCTCACCCTCACCGGGCTCTGGTGCTACGAAAACCTCTGGGTCAAAGCGGGTCAGGCAGTGCCGCTTAGCTAATGAGAGTGGATCATCTTAAGCCTGAAGCGAAGAGGTGTA
>DASQUN010000540.1:0-3604 GCA_035641275.1 Candidatus Udaeobacter sp.
TCCGCGGCCTCCAGCCTCGCCCTTCGGTCCAGCTCTCATCGCCAGGGATGAGCCTCACGATGATGAATATTCCCGCGAAGAATCCAGAACCCCGACTAGTGTGGTGCCTCAGAAGTTCGTTACATAATTTGATCGTCATTCCGGACAAGCTAGCAATAGCTAGCTAGCGCGAGCCGGAATCCGGGAAAATCAAAGTCTTCTGGATTCCCTAAATTCCGGGAATACGGACTCGGACTGCTAATTTCGTAAACGAACTTTAGTTGCCGGACACGAGTCAAGAGGACCGCGGGCTGAAGCTGACTTTTGGCGCTTCCCGCTCCGCGCTCGAGGTGATCTCGAAATATTCCCGCGGCGTAAAGCCGAACATGCCGGCAAGCACGTTCGTCGGGAACTGCTGGATTTTGGTGTTAAGATCGCGGATGACTGCATTGTAGTAACGGCGGGCGTTTTGTACAGCGTCTTCGATCTGTGAGAGCGAGCTCTGGAGCGACGTAAAGCTCTCGACGGCGCGCAGCTGCGGATAAGCTTCGGCGAGCGCGAAGAGGCTCTTCAGCGCGCCCGAGAGGATCGTTTCGGCTTGGCCTTTGTCGGCGGGGCTGGTCGCAGACATGGCGCGACTGCGGGCATTGATAACCGCATCCAACGTGCCCTGCTCGTGCGCCGCATAACCTTTCACAGTTTCGACGAGGTTCGGGATGAGATCGTAGCGGCGCTTGAGCTGCACGTCGATGTCCGCCCAGGAGTTGTCGCACTGAGCTGCCAGGCGAACGAGATTGTTGTACATCCCGATCAGGAGAATGATTAGAAGGACCAGGCTTCCGAGGACAATCCATCCCATCGTATGACCTCACGTGGTACCGAAATTCCTGCCTTCCCGTTGCCGCAAGCTACAAAATCGGGTGAGCGCAGGCGCAATAATGGCGCCGAAAATATCGGACAGCCGATTTCATGTCAAACTGAGTTTATGGTTTGCGTGACTGAGATTCGTCGCCAAAGAAAAGTGGAGTGTTAAACTTTGGGAAGAATGGACCGGGGCAATAAAGATTGGCAGAAGCGGGAGCACAAAGAATAACGGCGACGACGCAGGAACAGCTCTTGGTCCGTGAAGCTTACTTCCCGACCAGTACTGCTGCCCCTGCACGCGCTGTACTCTGGCGTTTAGTATTCCTGCTGTTGCCGTAGCCGCTGAGTTTCTTGGCGGTTACGTTCGATGGTCCGCTGGTTATCCTGAATCTGTTGCTGATTGCTATATTCTTGACCTTGCATGTAATCGCCGACCAGCGCGCCGGCTCCCAGCCCGAGTCCGCCGCCTATAGCGGCTCCGGCACCTGGGTGACCAACCGCTGCACCGATAAGTCCGCCGGCTGCGGCGCCGCCGAGTGCGCCGATACCCGCGCCCTTTTCTCTCGTTGTCAGTGATCCGCCTGAGCATCCAGCCGCCGTCACAGCGAAGGCTATGGCGATAAGCCAAGTCAAGAAGCTATGACCCTTTGTATGCTTGTTCATGTTCCCTCCGATCCTTGTTTGGTTCCGGTGGGAACCGCAATGGCCATGCCAACAAGCTAGCAGCCCTAATCAGCTGATTTTTCCCAGGTTTTTTCAAGACGGGATTAAACCGATCTACTGAAAATCGCCTGACCGGCGCGAAAATGTACGCCCTACTTCCTGATTCGTCCAAAAAATCGTCGCTCAGGGGCGAGTCCTTCGACCGCAGACGATGGGCCGTTACCTTGAGGGCCTCCCACGCCAGCCCCGGTGGCTACTGACTCCGCGCTTGGGCCTAACCGAAGCTGTCCGCTCTTGCGTCTGCGCTCTACAGTCTCGCCTCCTTCACTCCGAAGAGTTACCTTCATGGTCAAGGCTGATTGTATATTCATGACCATTATTCATGAATCGAGGAAAACTCACGACACGCCGCTAATAATCCGGCCTGGCAACATGGTCTTCATGGGCTTCCCGTGATCGCGGGTCATGAAGCTCAAGCCGTTTACCTGGCTCTACTCTCGAACGTCCTCTTGTAAGATTTGCAGAGCGCGCAAGACAAGATTCCGTCTGAACTCTTTCTCTTGGTCCGGAGACAGTTCCGGATTTCCAGTCGGGCTCACGATGCCGCCGGAAGCGATAGCGCGCAGCGACCCCACCTCTTTCGCCACGGGTATCATAGTGCAGATCTGCACTACCGGTATTTCCAGCCGTTCGATTTCTTTGCTTATCGCTGCACCGCAGCGCGTGCTCGAGCCTCAGGTGGACGTCAGAAGGACGCCATTAACTCCCGCGGCCTTTAGCCGCTCCGCAATACCTTGCCCGATTCGAGCGGCGTTCTCCACCGCCGCGTGAGCGCCTCCCGTAGTGTGAATCGATTCATGGAGCTTGCCGATAACTTCTTGCTGCTCCAATTCGCGCATGACATCGAGAGGCACCAGCCGGTGCGGATCCTGATTGACTGAAGCGGTATCGTATCCCGAATGCACGACGTCAAATTCGTTTGGATCCAGGCGTTCCAAGCCTTCGACGGAAAGGCTGGCGAAACGAATCGGTCGTCCTGGCTCCATTCGTTCCGGATTTCCTTCGGGCACCAGCCCTCCGTCCGTGACCAGGGCGATAACTGCCGACGACAAATCGCCGATCGCTCGCGCCGGTTTGATGTGATGAAATTGCGGGGCGGCAATCTCCGATTTGAACGGCTCACCGCGAAGCTTGGCCAACAGCATATCCACGGCGCGCTCCGCGGGAGGCTTGGCGGCAAATTGGTTGCGCTTGATTCCCCTCGGGATATATCCTTCCTCCTCCGGCTTTCCTAAGGGCATGCCCTTAACTAACTTAATTCCCAGAGCGACCATCCGCTGAAGCGCCGTTACCATTTGCAGTACCGAGGAGCCTGAATTGACAATGTAAACGCTCTTCCGATAAATCGCCGTCGCAGCATTCTCCCCGTCCATGCCGGCAACGGCATGCATCCCGAGCCGCTCTTGAGCGGCTCGGGAAATCGCGCCGCAAGCGACGCCGTACCGGCCGCTCTCGAAAGCCGGTCCGGCGATAAGCAAGTGCGCTTTAAAGCGCGCCATGTGCTGCAGCAACTCCTCGGTCGCCTCGTTCGGGTGTTCCGCGAAATAATTATCGCCGCAAAAAACTGTGCCCGAAACTTCTCCGTCGTCGGCCAGAGCCCGCTGGAGCGCACGACCCGGCCCAACCGGGCCTGCTTTGAAGCCGGGACCGATACCGCCTTTATCTTCTCCGCCCACTTGGGCAAAAAATTGGTTCAAATAATGAACGACGCGGATTTTCTCATCCATGACTCTCTCCTGAGCTTCACGCAGAATACGTGGTCAGTCGGGATGCTCCCACTTGGCTGATAGCTCCAACGATGTCCCCCACCCAGACTCTTAACTCTCGATCCGCCGGCACGGGAGGGATTCCCGGGCTCGTGTTATCTGGATTCGTATTATCTAACATCAGCGTATCGCCGCCGAGCAGGCGCTCGACTGCAGGCAGCGTGATCGCATCTCGCGTTAGGCCGGGCGTAACCAGCGCGTCAACGCCTGGAGGAACGAAGGTGATGCCCGTGTCCGGGTAGCGTTCCATAATGATGAGGGCCGCTTTCATT
>DASQUN010000541.1:0-4415 GCA_035641275.1 Candidatus Udaeobacter sp.
CGTAGTCTGTAGAAAGCTCGCGCGCGTTGTCGGTGTTGATCTCTTTCCCATACTTCTTGACATAACGCGCAATAGCCTCGTCCGTATGCTTCTCGAGGTACTCGGCAAAGCGCGCCTCGACCTCGCGTTCTGCTGCTGAAAGATTTCTACCTTTTTGAATCCCGAGTTTGCCGGGATAAACGCTCGCTTCATCGGCTGGATGAACGATGGAAATTGAGAAGAGAACCAGAAAGGCGATAAGCGAAAAATACGTGGTTCGAAATGACAAGCTTCGATGATGCAGTTTTAGCATTTGCGCGCCGACTCCACTGATAAATATTAACCGCCAGGACGGTATTATCACTTATCTCAAGGCAAAAAAAAGGGGAGCCGTTTGGCTCCCCTTTGCTTTCCAAAAAAAGCAGTTGTTAGAACTGATAGCGCCAGGTGACGCTCACATCCACCCAGTCGCAGCCCTTGCCAGGAATTCCGTCAGCGTGCTTTCTGCAACCAAGGTTCTGCTGTACGTTGTTGACATTACCGTTAGCAGCTGCTCGAAGATTGGAAGCATCATACCAGAGCACGGCAGCCCCGACGCTCATCCGGTTCATCAAAAAATACCAGATGTCCCATTCGCGGAGGAGAATCCGGTTACGTTTGAATTGAGCGCCAGTAACACAACCAGCAGCGGTCCTGCAGGAAAGATCGGTCCGCTCAAAGTGCGTGCCGAACAAAATGGACCCCGCTTCGCTCGCCGACCCTGTAAGAAATCCCTTGGGACTCCAGATAAACAGATCATGGCCGATCAGGAACATATTGGCCTTTGGACGAGGGCCATCGGCCCCGGCCCCGTCTTCATCTTTATCGTAACGCTGAAAACCACCCACTGCGCGTAACCTGTAGGGACCAACCGTCCATTGAATACCGGGCATCATAAACCGAGCCAGACCGGCGCCGATACCTTGTACCCGATAGAGATCCTGCCGCCCGCCATCGCCATTGTCCCTGATGCGTAGCTCCTCGCAAGCGATATCCTCACCAGCAGGGACCTTAGGAGCCACCCCCGGCTTATTGGGACAGAACCAAGCGCCCATGTCAAGTCCCAAGCCCCGGATCCACTTGTTCTTCAATTGAGCGAAGGGCTCGATATTGATGTAGGCCGAAACGCTTCGCTGCTGGCGGAAGCTTTGTAGCCCATCGTCACCTTCGCCAATGGTGGCATAGACCACGTTGAAACGGGTCATTCTGCCGATACCAAACGGCTTATCGTCCCAGTTAAGCCCGACGCCGTTGCCGAACCGGCCGGTATTAAAACCGGTGTTGCGGGAAAGGAGGTCATATTCGAGCTGCGAACCCGTACTGCTCGATCCCTGACGATAGGCACTCATGCTCGAAGGACCTTCCATGCCCAGATACATGGTCGGCAACCACGGGTTCAGCTTCTCCAGATGGACCCACAAGATGCCGCGCTGCAGTATCGAGCTGGTAGCCGTGTTGGTCGAATTCTTGCCGGTACCCGTTCCAAAACCGTCGAGGTCAAGACCTGTCTCGACCTCATATAGGCAGTCATTAACGCAATAATAGAACCACGGCCGGAAGCGCCGCCCCATGATCCCGCCGAACTCTCTGCCTGCTTCGGTCGGCCCGGACTCAAACAGCAACCGGAAGTGAGACTCCAACGAGAAACGGAAAGACCAGCCTTTATCCGCCGCCTCGATCAGCATACCGCTGCCCGGACGATAGCTGAAGTTCGGCAGCGCCGCCGCAGCCGCCGTGGCTTCCCTCCTCATTTCGATCTGCTCGGCCTTGACCTGTGTCTGCTCGGATTTGAGCCGTGTGAGCTCATCCTCCAGCGCTTTAATTCTCTGATCCACATCATCACCCCGCGCCGGCGCCGCCGCAAACAATGCAGCCAGCAGGAACCCCAGGGCAGTGAATGTCCAACATTTCTTCATTGTGGCCTCCTCTAACTCCTTTTCAGACAATTTCACCCAAAAGGTCTTTACCCTCGGGGGTTGTACTTGAAGGCCTCTTTTCTATCAATACATTTTAAGTATGATTTTCCAGTCTATCTGCGGCTCTCAGAGGCAGATTATAAGACCATAGTCTGAGAACAGGATTGTCAATTGAACCGAAAAAGCCATTTTTGGACATAAATCGTCAAACCCGTCCCCACAAGGAGGTTAAACGCCCATGGAATTCCGGCACGTGCGTCATTGCTGCTGGACGGCTTGCAGAGAAGCTCCGCCGCATCGGCGAAATCGCAGCAACCGTTCCCCACTATTTCCACAAGAGGTAGTCCAGATCACTACGAAATAATGTCGCTGGCGGCAAACGAACCCCGCGCGGGAAAGCTGCGGGTACGAGTTGCAGGCTCTAGACGATATCTGTTTCACATTGAATCTTTTCCCAGATGTCATCCATGCTTGAACCTGACCAATGAGCTTCAGGAGTATCGCGGTCAACGAGGTACGACGAGGGTTGATTCAACGCCGTGTCGTTGTCGGGGGTATTGCGACGTTCAAAGGTCAAGTTCCGTATTGAGACATTCGATGCGAGACGTTGCCTCTCCTGGGAACGCTGGTGTAATGTGTGCGGATGGTAGACCGCTTCGCATCCTTAGCACTGCGCCAGTAGTGAGCAGATCTCCTGAATCGGGAAAGGGACGGAAAAGAATGTCGTTGACCGCTTTGACCTTAGTATCGTGTTTATGCCTATGCGCCTGCGCGCCGACAGTGATGCGTATGGAGCCAACGGAAGGTCGCCCGGGAACTATTGTCAGCCTCTCGATGGAGTATCTGGTCGGATGGCCACGGGTGGAAATTGGCGGAGAGACGATGGACTACTACGACCTCAAGCTCCTCAGTTTAAATTCGGGCAGGAGAAACGTGTCCGACATGGACCTGGTGTGGATTGAAGACAAAATTCTTCAGTTTCGCGTGCCTGATTTGTCGCCAGGCGAATACAAGGTAACCGTTCACGACGATAAAGGCCCGCCGGGGAACGCCACCTACGCTTTTTTTGAAACCGCTGCTTATCTGGTTTTTCCACCCGTTTGGCCGTTTGTGATGCGCTCGAACAACACTTCCATAGCCTTTCGAGTCACCGCTGAATAATGTTCATGAAAGTCGGTTTCACCTTTGAGCGTGAAAGCTCGGAGCGAAGGGCCAAGCCTGGAGACCGTGACGCAGACCGTGCGGCTGCTGCCCGGGCTGGACGTTGTGATGAGCACCCTTGGGACTGGCGCGGGGGACTTGGAACCATCGGCTGTGGCCGGAGGGCTTGTCCCTGAGCACACTTTCGCAGAAATCCTGCTTGACTCGACCGTTGTATCCTACTATAAGATTGGAAACCCAGCGATATTGCCAGCGTGTCTAAGCTAATTATCGTGAAGGCCTACGCGGTCGAACAGCGATGACGCTAGAAAATAATTAACCAAACGCTTTCCTTCAAATTACCATGAAACGTACGATCGTTTTTCTTGGGCTAACCGTGCTCTTGTTTGCCACTGGATGTTCCTCACTGCCGTCGATCTCCATGCCCTGGTCGTCAGCGCCACGACCAGACCCTAACGCTGACGCGGTATTCAACCGTGGCATGGAGCTGTTCAATAACAAGAAATATGTGGCAGCTTTGGATCAGTTCACCAGAATCAAGCAAGAATTTCCGTTTGCTCCACAAGCTATCCAAGCGGAACTTAAGATTGGCGAATGCTATTACCTCAATCAGCAGTATCCCGAAGCGATTACGGCTTTTCAAGAATTTCAATCGCTGCACCCAACCAACGAGAATATCCCCTTTGTAATCTATAGCCTCGGGCTGGCCCACTTCGATCAATTTACGGCGACTGATCGGGACCAAAAGAACACGCAAGCGGCCAAAGGCTACTTCGAGACTGTGGTTAAAAATTATCCCAAATCGCCTTATGCGGCCCAAGCCAAAGAGAAGCTCGCCAAGACCAACGGATATCTGGCGGAACACGATTTCAGTATCGCGTTTTTCTATTTTCAGCAGGAAAAATATGCGGCTGCCAGAGGCCGATTTGAAGAGATCGTGCGTCGCTACCGCGGTACTCAAACTGCCGCCAAAAGTCTTTTTTATCTCGGCGAGAGCTACAAACAGGAAAAAAATGGAGTAAGAGCCGCGCTCGCCTACGAGGCGATCCTCCAGCATTACCCAGAGACCAAGTTCGCCAAAGAAGCAAAGACACAGCTGGCACAGTTGGAGAAGGAAAAACACGACCCGTTGGCAATGCTGTTGATGCGCGATGGCAGGCCCCCTTCGGCTGCTTCCTCTCAGCCCAATTCAGAAACTGCGACTGCCGCGAAGTTAAAGAATGTCGATAATCTGGTCGCAAAGACCGAAGTCGTATATGAGGAGCCAGGGCAAGAGAAGGGGATCTTTCGCCGCGTTGTCGACACGATTAACCCTTTTTC
>DASQUN010000542.1:0-3055 GCA_035641275.1 Candidatus Udaeobacter sp.
ATCCGGCTCCGGTGATCAGGGCAGTAATTTTATCATCGAATAGTTTGAATCGCACGCTTAAATCTAAAAAGGGGGCTTATGAAGCGTGGTAGCTGTTCCGTTATAGGAAATAGTGGCTCTCCGATTTCCTCATTCGGGAAGGCATCCACAAAGCGATTAACACATTTGCGAGTACATGCCGAAGCTTGAAAATGGTAACATGAATGGTAGACAAGAAGTCTCACAATCCACAACCAGCCACGCCAAGTATTTGACTTCCATCCGGAGGGGTGGGTGAGCGGTTGAAACCACCGGTCTTGAAAACCGGCGTCCACTTCGTGGACCGCGAGTTCGAATCTCGCCCCCTCCGCCACCTCACTCCGATATAGGCAGAGTTCGTATTTAATCCAAGGAAACTAGGGGCGCGGATGCCCGGCCATAGGATTCCGCCACTTGTTTCGAACCGGCGTATCGATTAGCCTCTTGGTATACCGAGGCGTGTCATGGAAAAACGACGACAGCAACAGTTCTCCATCGGGTACTTCATTTTGGCGGTACTGATCATTTTTGGACTGCAGACATATTTTGCTGCACCGCCGGTCGAAACGCTTGCGTACAGCCACTTTAAGGCGTTGGTGAAGAAAGGACAGGTATCCGATCTCGTCCTTGGCGAGAAAGCGATTCGCGGGCAAATCAGACCGGACGCGGTCAAAGAAGCTGTTTCTCCGGAGCGGCTGAAGGCGTTGGGCGAAGATTTCAAAGAGGGAAAGAAACCGTTGCCTTTTGTCGTCGTGCGGGTTGAAGATCCTGAATTGGTATCGGATCTGGAGGAGTCTGGTACCGCATTCAAGGGTGAGGTATCCAATGATTGGCTGCTGACGATCCTCTCTTGGGTCGTGCCCGTCGTGCTTTTCTTTCTCTTATGGAATTACCTGTTTAAAAGAATGGGCTCCGGGAGCGGCAGTCTGATGCAAATCGGCAAGAGCAAAGCCAAAGTCTATATCGAGAAAAAAACCGGCGTAACGTTCCAGGACGTCGAGGGAATTGAGGAGGCCGAGGAGGAACTTGAAGAGGTCGTCGAATTTCTCAAGAAGCCGCAAAAGTATCAACGGTTGGGTGGACATATACCCAAAGGGGTGCTTTTGGTCGGTCCTCCGGGGACCGGTAAAACGCTGCTGGCTCGAGCCGTGGCAGGCGAGGCGGGAGTTCCTTTCTTCAGTATTTCCGGGTCGGATTTCGTGGAGATGTTCGTGGGCGTCGGAGCGGCGCGAGTGAGAGATCTCTTCAGCCAAGCCGTTCAACACGCCCCGAGTATTATCTTCATCGACGAGTTGGATGCGCTCGGTAAAGCCAGAGGGATGAACCTGTTGGCGAGCCACGATGAGCGCGAGCAAACGCTCAATCAGTTGCTTGCCGAGATGGATGGTTTCGATCCGAATCAAGGCGTGATTATCATGGCCGCGACCAATCGACCGGAGATTCTCGACGCTGCTTTATTGCGTCCCGGCAGATTCGACCGGCAGGTTCTGGTCGACCGTCCCGACGTAAAGGGTCGGGAAAAAATTCTCCGGCTGCACGCCAAGAAGATCAAATTGTCACCCTCGGTGGATCTCGCTCAGGTTGCGGCCAAAACGCCGGGCTTCGTCGGAGCGGATCTCGCCAATATTGTGAATGAGGCGGCTCTGCTCGCCGCAAGGCAAGGGAAGGAAGCGGTGGAGACTGCAGATTTCGACGAGGCGATCGAGCGGGTGGTCGCGGGCTTACAGAAAAAGAGCCGCGTCATGAACCCGCGAGAGAAGAAAACGGTGGCCTATCACGAGTCGGGGCATGCTCTGGTTGCCGAATTGGTTCCTGGAGCTGACCCTGTGTCCAAAATAACGATCATTCCCAGAGGGGTGGCGGCTTTAGGCTACACACAGCAGCTCCCCACCGAGGATCGTTATCTCATGACGCGTTCCGAACTGCTAGCCCGAGTTTACGTGCTGCTGGGTGGCCGTGTGGCTGAGGAAATGATCTTCGGCGATATTTCTACAGGTGCACAAAATGACTTGCAAAAGGCCACCGAGATTGCCAGGACGATGGTCACCCAGTTCGGCATGAGTGAGCGCCTTGGACTGGTGGCTCTGGAAGGGCAGCGGGCGCCATTGTTTTTACCGGGCGTCAGTCAATCGTCTAAAGAATACAGCGAGGATACGGCCCGCATCATTGATGAGGAAATTAAAAAACTACTTTCTGAAGCCCACGCCAAAGTCCGTGAGTGCTTACGCTCACACCGAGAGGCCCTGGAAGAGCTCGCTAAACTGCTTCTGGAAAAGGAAGTGGTGGACCGGCCGCAGCTTCAGGCGATTCTAAAAAAGAGAAACGCGGATGGTGGAGTAGAATCCGAATCAACCATTGACGGAGAGCAGACAGCGGCGACTGTAAATCACAAAGCTTAATTCTCCGTCGTCGGTTATGTTCCTTGACGATAATTGTCTTGGCTGATTTGGCTGCGGTTCAGCTCGGGAAAACGATTTCCGTTGGATTTCAGTCGGTGCGCATGCGGCGCGCCTGATCGTAAACATCGTTCATCGAATATCCGAATTCGCACCGACGTTCCTACCCTATAGATCGCCATAGATCGCCGAAAAACACCCTCCGCTGCCTGCGGTTCTAGCCATCATTGCGTTGCACCACGAAGTTATTGTATTGAGGTTGATTACATCGATGTCTCTTTCATCGCTTAGATCAAGTTCGGCATGAAATGGACATGTATTTTCCAAATGAGCTTTGATTTAGAAGGAACGCCGGACAGCCAAATCGAGTGTGTTCTCCGCGCCAGTGAATTATGTCGCCTGACCTTTGTAAGGCCGTAATAACGAAAGAGCCCGCCGCATGGCCATTCTAAAGGTTGAAGGGCTTGGGAAGACATACAAGGACGTTAAGGCCCTCGACAACGTCAGCTTTGAGTTCGATAGGGGGATTCTCTCCTTTTTGGGTCCGTCCGGATGCGGCAAAACGACCTTGCTTAGATGTATTGCCGGCCTGGAAATCCCCGATGCTGGCTCGATCTCGATTGCCGACAAAGTTCAGACCT
>DASQUN010000543.1:0-5854 GCA_035641275.1 Candidatus Udaeobacter sp.
GCCCGAAGTGCGCGGTATTCCGACAGTACCTGGGCCTGGTTAAAGCCCAAGCGAAGACGATCACCAGCATGGATTTCCGCAGCGCTGTCCTGTTCTGTGCGTAGACCGCGACCTTTGGACTTCTCGGCCTGCTCGGTTGCACTTTGTGGCGTTTCCATATCTTGGGCGATGGTCTTCAGCATCGCTTCAGCTTCATCCCGCAGCGCGAGTTTGTCAGATGATTCAGGAAGAACGCTCCTGGCAAACGATTCCCACTCCGCGAGAATGGATTCAAGATTCGAGAGAATGAATTGCGATAAGCGCATGGCGTCGCCCCGTTAGTACTTGATTAAATTAAATATAGTATGCGAATCAGCGTCGAGGCAACAATTAGCTGTCATCTATGCGACAGTTAGCGGAGTGATTACTCTCGCGGTGCGGCTGGTAATTTGCAGCGAGGCGTAAGGATCATCACACAAGGCCGCAAAGTTTGGCCAATAAGTCAGGAAGGTCGAAGGGTTTCCAAATGAAGTCGGCACGCGGTGTTTTCAAGCAATCTGCTTCGTGACCGACACCACCGCTCATGAATAAGATTGGAACAGTGTTTGTGTGGTCATGTTGGCGAACAAGAGTCGCGAAATCTAAACCATTCATATCCAGAAGTTCAACGTCCAAAAGAATGATGTCAGGTATGCTGTTTAATCTCTGCCAGTGCTTTAGTTCCCGACGGAGCCTGGGACACATGGATGCCATATCCAGTAAATCGCCGCGCTAACAGACGGAGCAAGAGGGCATCATCTTCAACAATGAGGACATGTTTTCCTTGTAGCTTCTGGATAGAGGCGCTCACCAGCTCCGCATCCATGCTAATCGAGGCTGCAACGCCTATGCCACTGGCATGCGCCTTTAAAGCAAGGCTAATTACAGCGCTACTGTATCGGAATTGAGAGTGACTGAATTTGGGACTCTCTCAAAGTGAGAGTTTGTGAAAATGGCGCGGAGACGTGCGCAACAAAACCATTATGGTATTCTGAGCAGACCGGACTAGCCAAGCATTTTTTCTAGGCTTATATGATTCTTCGTGATCACCCTAAATTGAAACCTTGGCCGCCAACATCTGGATACGCTTGTGCCGGACCTACTCCGAGTGTGAACGAGGTCGGAGGGCTAATCCTGAGAAACGTCGTGATCTCAACCACAACCGCAGCAACCAAGTTGATATTAATCCTGGATTACAAAGGCAGCGACTGCGAATACATCCTGGAGTGCGATGACAATCAATTTGCCCGGTCGCTGTACGAAACGCTCAAAACTGGCCGCGGACGATCGCTTCAGAGAATTGGATTTTTCGAAATTGCCTTGTGACCCACGGCTCGGCCCCGGTTTTATAGCGGCTCAGATGCGGGCGCTGTAGGAAGAAGGCTTCCAAAAAAGCATCCCTTCGCCCACTTCGAGATCGTTCGTTAAAGCGAATTGTGCGCGAAGTTTTGAAGCGAAAGGAGAAAAAATGAGTAAGAGAGAAAAAGTTGCCTATGTCCTTGCTGAAGGTATTGTTTGCGACGACTGCATCACAGAGGAAGAAAGGGCTCGGTCAACCGGGAAAGATACGCGGATTGTAGAGCGTGGTCCAGCGGGTCCCGTCCCAGATCAGGTCGATATGTGCACCCGCTGCAAAAAGATAATCTGATCGTGCAAAGTGACGAAACCAACTACAGAGGGGGTAAGGCATGAAGCAGACTAAGGAGATGAGAGCGATCGCCGCGATGCTGGACGAAATGTCACCTGAACAAGTGGAGCTCCTAACGATCTAAATCGAGGCGCCTATCGAAGAGCACCGGTTAAGTTGGTTCCGCCACGCGGCAGCGAGATTTGGAAAGAGTTCTTCGGGGAATGAAAAATCGACCCGCACAAGGCCTTAAGCAAGCCGACCCAACTGAAGAGCCGGGCGAATCGCTTGCAATATGCTTCGGCTTGGGGCCTTGTCTTTGCTTCACTCTAAAGCTGAGGCAGTTGATTTGTTAGTCTAAAGTTATGGCAGCCAAGAACGAAACCACAGTCAAAGCAGAATGCCCGTGCAATCACGGCTGGATCTGCGAAGACCATCCGGCCAAGCCCTGGGAGCATGATGGCTGCGGAGCCGCGGGCGATCGGTGCCAGAATCCCGATTGCGACAAGGATCCGGACTCTATCTTTGTGTAGGTTCACTGCGCGGAGGTATTGCGATGAAATTGTATCGGCTTTTTGTTGACGATGACGGGGAGCTGTGGCTTGAGTTAAACGGGCCGACTAAAAAAGCGCTTATTAATTTAGAAGGTCATGGTGGTCCTATCGTAAAAGCAGCGGTGGAAGAAGTGAAACAGATTTTAAAGAAAGGAGAAGTTTAAATTCGAAGCGCTCTATCGGAGAGGACCGATTAAGTTGGGTTCCGCCACGGGCAGTTTGGGGAACTACTCTGCGACCTTTGTCTTCTTTGTGATTTCGATTTGTTTTTCCAGGGCGTTGAACGAGATGCACTTCGGACAAATATCTTTTTCTGCCGGTGCTTCGTGCTCAACGAACCCGGACGTCGGCCATTCTGGACAATGGGGAGTGTCGTGCCATTGGTGTAGCCGACCGGCGAGCTTTCTATATCTCAGCACAAATAAAAACCTCTCAAGGGCAAGAAGTATACGTCCCACTGCATTTGCGGTCAACGGTTAATTTCGTGGGTGTTGATAACCTGTGGATAACCCTGTTGAGACAGGAATGAATTTTTCCTTGAGCGAAATTCTGCTACCATCCGGCGCGCCGTGCGCAGCAAAACCATTTTGGTTTCCGGCCAGCCGGTTAAGCTCTACTCGCTGGCCGGCAAGACATGGTTCAGCAAAGCAAAGATCTAGGCCGAATATAAGCGCCGCCGAGCTGGCGAAAAAGAGACTTTTCAAAAATGGTTTCGCCGTGCAGCGTTGGAGCGCTACCTGGGATCCACTCGGTTCTTTCTTCTTGCGCATTAATTCAATTGCTTTTAACGTAGCTGCGAGGCGCCCCTAGAGTCGCGCTGAACCGAACGCCGGAAAATCCCGCCGGTCGGGGCGCCCTCTAAAACAGCGGCTTGCCTGGCGGCCGTGAGGCGCGAAAGCACGCTGGCGACATCAAGGTGAGGCGCATCATCGCCTGACCGGAGGATCAGTACAAGACCGTCAAAATAGCTCGGTTGCAAAGCGCAGGCGTGGATAGATGAGCAAGGGACGAAGGATTAGCTGATATGACTAAGATAGATAAAAAGCTGATTGACCCGGTAGATGAGCCTGAATCGGAAAAAATTCACAGAGTAGTTCGGGCAGGGATTTCGGCCATACCTTACGCCGGTGGCCCACTCGTGGAGATGTTCAATGCACTCATTGAACCGCCCATGGCGCGCCGAAAGACAGAGTGGATGGTTCAGATATCACAAGCTATAAACGAACTGTACGAAAAAGGACTTGTTACGGAAAAAGACTTGCAGGAGAATGAAAAGTTTTTCACCACTCTCGTCCACGCCAGCACCGTGGCTATCAAGAATCATCAGTCGGCAAAACGTGAAGCGCTGCGCAATGCGGTGATAAACTCTGCCCTTCCGGATGCCCCGGATGATACCATCCAGCAATTGTTTTTGAATTTCATCGATTCATGTACGTCGTGGCATTTAGCCCTTTTGCAACTTTTTAACAATCCGCATCAGTGGGCGAAACAACGAAACCACAATTTTCCCGATCTGGTAATGGGATCGTTATCGGACATAATTACGAGCGCCTTCCCTGAATTAGCCGGACAGCAAGAGGTCTTTTCCCTCATTTGGCAGGACCTATTCGTAATGGATTTGTCTCATCCGACTCAATCGGAGGAACCATGTCAGGTCGCGGATTGCTTGCGAAAAGAACTACCGACTTTGGTGACCAATTTTTGAAATTTATATCTCGAGATACAACTAAAACGTAAATCCTTTTGGGCCCCTAGGCTAGCTACAATGACCTGAACATACGCCCCCCTCTTTTACAGGGCTTGTCTTTAGGACCTTGCATTTAAAAAGGAACAGCCATACCGGGCCGATCTTGACAAGAACGCGGAAACTAGCGTCATCTCGCTGCTATCGTTCTTGCGTCAGAGCGCGGAATCATATTTCCAGATTCGTATCTTCAGAAGACCTCGCAGAAATTCGGCATGCCGCCAGGGGTTCGGCGCCGCCATCAGGAGCTGTTCCCAGCAGCTCCCCGACGAGCTTGGCCGGTCAGGTTTTTTCTCATGATCGGGCTCTTTTGGTTTTTGAAACTTCCGTTTTAATCTCGCCTCATCATCGGGAGTTAGTAGGACGACGATAGCAGCGGCCTGCTCAAACGCCTTTTCCAAAATAGTACCGACGTACGGAGAAGCTTGGCGTGTAAGCCTTATGGCTTGAGACCATTCCAGCGGCTTGAGCCCGATTGCACGAAGAAAGGTAAACATCGCATCACGGGCTTCTAGATCTCTTCCATGCACGACGAAAACCGTGGTGCCGCGTTTCCTACTTGGCTTCTTGATTTTGGCATTTTTCCGTACGGGTGCAAACGTACTTTTTGAGGCCGGGATGGCGTTCGGCCGTGACTCAAAGTCCACGGTACTGGTTCAAGTTGGTGAGGTTCGGCCGTTTAGCGACATCGGTGGGCGACATGTAGTTCACTTGACTAATGAAGTCCAAAGTCGCAAGGAACTCGCAACAAAACTTACCGTAGCGGGATGCGACGTGGATACCTCTGGGGATCATTGGTTAACAGCTGGTGATTTTTCTTGATCGAATCCGCGTCGCACAACCTGCATTATCCGACCCACATGACGCGAGGAAGAAACAAAGAATTTGGTTTACTTGACCTTACACTGCTTGTCCCGTTCGGAAAGTGGTCCCGGATCTATTCCTTCGGCTGTTCTGAGTTGACGCAGTACCCGACGCAAATCACATGTCCCTGCCTCTAGTCGCTGTAGTAATTGCGACTCAGCCAGCCTTGCATGCACAACATTTCCAGTTCCACCAGTCTTCGTTAAGAATATTAGAACCGCGCGGTTTAGCCCTGCCCTGGTATTAGCAACAGAAACTGCGTGGATGTGAACCTCTGAATGCTCGGTAGTGAATTGGGGATTGAGTCTCCGAAGCATATCCTCGATCGTAGAGCTGACGGCGACCATCTCTGCCGCGGCACTCCTCAATTCCGTCACATTATTTGACCGGCTAACTATATATGCCCGCAGCTTTGGCTGAAATGATTCCCGTCTTCCTATTAGAAGGTTCATTCCGCGAAGTAATTGCTCAACAGGAACCTCTTTCTTCGCTTCCGCAGACGACGATCGCCATGTATCAATTATAAGTTTAGCAAAATCAGTCACATTGAACGTGACTTGTACTTCTACTGGTACCGGCACCGCCGCAACGACTTTGGACGGCAGTAACGTTAGCGGCACAACAACGATACTGAACAGCGTGACGTGGAAGGCGACATACTTCATGGGGTCTCCCTCGCGAAGTACAAATTAAAGGATTCGGCGCGCAAAAAGCAAGGCTTAGTGACCGTTAGAATAGGGATCTCATGAACAAAAGGCCCCTTGCGGGGCCTTTTTCTTTAACCTTGAATAAAATTGGCTACTCAGTATACGACGACTGCGCGGAGCAAAACATACAGCCAGAGGATGTATGGAAGCCAGCGCATACGACTAAGCTTCTATTTGCTTGTTCGGGACGAATAGGTGAGGACTGCTGTGAAGGCTGCGGCGACAACGATAGCGATTAGTTGCTCAACCGTAGTGTCTGGGCCTATTCCCCAGTTAGCGAGGTAAGGAAAAATCACCGAGCTAATTAGGGCGGTCCATGCTTTGTTTGCTGTCATTTTTT
>DASQUN010000544.1:0-5149 GCA_035641275.1 Candidatus Udaeobacter sp.
TGGGGAGCCTCAGTACCCGACCTGCCCGGGTGCGTTGCGACCGGAAAGACAATTGATATTACCCTGCGGCGAATCGAAAGAGCGATCGCACTTCATCTTAAAGGTATGCGTGAGGATGGCATGAGACCACCATTACCGCGACATCGTTCGGTTACTCCGAAACGCACGCAACGACAAGTACACTTTTACGCAACCGTGGAGGTGGCGGCCTAACCTACCCTTCAGGCCGATCGCCAAGAGCGTCGGCTGAGCTTTGCGTGAGACGAGGATGAAGGACGAGCGGGCGGTCATCGATCTCTCTTGGTGGCGTCTACAAGCCGACGTGGCATGGGGTCGAGTGCTTCTTTCGATCGCAACCATGCATGAGGGTGCCGCGGTTCGACCAGAGATTTACCTCTTCCTGGGCGATCGCTATTGGCGTCTCGCTCGACGCCATTTCGTCCGCGGTCGGCGAAGGAGCGCACAGCGACTCGTGCGCACGGCAAGGCTTTACTTCAGGCAGGGCGGCGGACCGGAGCCTCCGCCGTTGGCGGCGGCTTCGATGCCGATTCCCGAAGCACCATCGTTCACTTCAGCTATCGGCGCGGCGCGCGGGGGTGGAGGATCGGGTGATGCGGCCTAAGCCGCCGGCCCGCTGGCAGCTTCAGTCCCGTAATGTTGGTGATGGCAATGCCTGTCTAACACACCGGCTAGAGCGGGCTATGCGGCTGTTTCACGAAAGTCGGTGGGCACCGTTTGATTTGCCGCTCAGCCGGAAGGGTTGGCCAACAAAGGGACATGAGGCGACAAGCTAAGACCGTCCGACCGTATCGGATGCATCTCAACCGCGTTCGCAATGCTCGGAGCATCCTGCTTGGAGCATTTCTATTGATGGCCCTCGCCCTCGTTGCACTGCTGACTTCACCATTCGTCGGCGTCGCGCTCGCTCTCGGCCTAGATGCCCTCACGATCGCTGTGATCTTGTTCGCCTACGCGTACTCGGCGCCGTGTCCGATGTGCGAGCGCCTCTTCTATCTTCGCCTCGTACAGGATCGAAGCCTGATAGGGCACTTCGTTCGGGAAACGACGATTTTCGAAGCCGAGGCTCGCTGTGTGAATTGTGGCTTCGTACCAGAGACCAACGCGTGAGAAGGCTAACCATCCGGCTCCAGACCGATGCTGGCCACGACACTTCCGTGTTGTCTATGAAGAGTTTCGATTCCCGCTGAGCCGCCCCGTTAGATCACGCAAATTCCTACCTATGCTCGCGAGGGAAGAAGCGCAGCAATTGCTTCTTGCACGGCTCAAAGCTCGACAAGATGATCGCGGCCATTTTGTCGAAGAAGACCGCACTATTGAACGTCCTTTTGGGTGGGTTTTCTTCGTGGCGGCACGTGAATTCCGTGCCACGGCGCCAGCCGAGACTGTTTTCCACCGGTTGATCATCGTCAACAAACACGTCGAGCAAGTTATTGAGAGTTCAATCGACTACACGCCGCAGCGGTTCATCGAGAAAAGGTGTTGGCCGAGAGCCAAGCAAGCGGAGAAGACTGGTGCCTGACCATGTCCCTCCCCTGGAAAGGCCTCGGCAGAGGTCGCCTCGCGAAGAAGGCAAAAGATATCGGGCTCCACGAGATCAGGTAACATGGAAAGTTGCGGCTCTAACTGCCGCTGGAGCCGACGGCAAGATTTTGTTCAGGACGAATCCAGTTCTCATGGCGGCTCAGCGGCAGAACGTTAGACCGGCCAGGCAATGAGACGACAGGTAGCGAGAATGGGCCGCAACGCAAGCAGAATGGGAGCGACGTGTGCAATCGCTGGCAATGTAATGCTTTTCGTCGGGACCTATCTGCATCCGCTGGAGGCCGACCCGAACGAGGCCGTCGCGGCTTTCACCGAATACGCCGCGGACCATCTGTGGGTCGCCAGCCACCTGACGCAATTAGCGGGAGTTGCGCTGATGGTTGCAGCGCTCCTGTACCTGGCTCAACAGTTGGAGTCGATGGGCGGTACAGGATGGGCACGGATCGCGGCAGGAGGAGCGATTGCCAGTTTGGCCGTGGCAACGGCGCTACAGGCGGTGGACGGGTTGCCCTGAAGCGCATGGTAGATGTCTGGGCCACTGCGCCGGCAGCGCAAAAGGAGGTCGCATTTCATGCGCTTTGGCCGTCCGACAGGTGGAGATCGGGTTAGCCAGTCTGCTGAGCTTTTATCGGGCCTCACAATAACCGTGTACGGAGGAGCGCTGCTCGTCGGCCACACGTATCCGAAGTGGGTGGGCGGACTCGCCATCGCGGGCGGCGTGCCCACAATGGCCGCAGGCATCGTGATGGCGTATACGAGGTTTTCTGGGCTGGCGATGGCGATCATATGGCGGCGAGTTCCCTGCTGGTGGTGTGGATGCTCACGCTTGGAGTATTTATGTGGCGCCGAGGCGGAGGCTCGTCAGATGAACCAGCGGTCTAACAACCGGCCAGAATCCGACGCTCGCGAAGCTCGCGCGGCACAACCGGAGCGTTAAAGCGCCCGATTAATGACGGCACAGTATCACCGCGAGCTCGACGCATTGGCCGCAAAGGAGCGAATGACGCTTCTGCGCAACTGGTGTGTCGGTCTAGGATTGGTGGCATGCTTGATTGCGATTACCGCGGTTGGGGACACGGGCGTTGGCAACCCCGTGACTTGGGACAGCGCTTATCACGCATTGGCCGCTTCGGGAGCCCTTCGATGGTTTGTAGTTCCAATCTTCGGGGCTGGTATCCTCCTACTGGTCGCCGGGTCAGTGCTTGCCGTCTTAGCGGCGAGGCGATAGCTTGAAACGCCAATTCCAAATTCGCACGCGGCCCTGTAACCGTTCGAGAGCGACGCTTACAGCCCGACGCTGCGCGCTACGTACGCGCACCTCAAGTGTGACGGTTTAGACGGTAGCAAGTCTGAGGATTGAGTGAGTCGATCACTCATGCGCTCAATCCTCAGCTTTTGCGGCCTAGCCATGGATATTGTCTCAATCGCGATGGGAGGCTCTTATGCAAAACGACCGGCTGGCCGATCCCGAGTGGACCGCATTCATAGCAAAGCTTGAGGCCGCTGAACATGAATTCGCACAAGGCTGCCCCGCCGCGTTCAAGGCGCTGTGGTCCCACGGTGACGACGTCACCCTTTGCGGTGGTTTTGGCGGCGTGGAACGGGGATGGGACACCGTGGCAGCGCGGCTCGATTGGGCCAGTTCGAAATACTCCGATGGCACCCGCAGCAGGGAGGAAGTTAGCGCCACGATCGGTGCCGACTTCGCATATATCGTACAGACGGAACTGATCCATTCCCGTCTCGCTGGCCGGACCGAGCAGTCGAGTCAAGAGCTGCGGGTTACGATGGTGTTTCGCCGCGAGGCAGACGGGTGGCGAATCGCCCATCGACACGCGGATTTACAGATAAGCAGCCAGCCGCCAGGATGATCGGCAGGACAGGTCCGTCTAACACTCGCTTGAGCCGACGTTGAAATCGGCGGCTCAGATCGTATCCGTTTAGCCGAAGTGGCAATGCTGTATAGACATTCGTTTGCTTGGATGGTGATTGGAGTGCTCGTTAACGGATTAGCGACGGTCGCATTAAGCGAAGAAAATCCGAAGGCCCTGATCGCCAAGTTACCTGAGATTGATTACTCCAAACAGTGCGACAAAAGGGGTGAATGTGATCACACGATCGAGGAGGAAGTCTTTACTACGCTCGCAAGGCTTAGCGATCGACACCTCAAGCGGGGAATGTCGAAAGGTGACGTAGACAAAATCTTTCGCAAACCTCCAGACCGGAAACGTAGACTCTTGGAGCGACGTTCGCTTTGGAAACCCGGTGACTACCTGGCGGTATGCGATTTCTTTGAGTGGGACTACTGCTTTTTACGTAATATTTGTGAATGATCGACTGGATTATTTCGGAGGACTAATGATTAGCTACATGTTGTACAGCTATGGAAAGCCCGGTTGGTCGTTTGGGGACGATACCATTTGGAAGTACCGATTCCGTGGCAAAGAGCCTGGCTAATCCGCCACCTCAAACCGATCGCCAGAGCGCCGGCTGAGCTTAAACGGTTAGGCGGCACTTCAACGGCTCGCGAGAAACGCTGCCGCCTAATATAGTCGCAATTTACTGTTTGTTATTGCCAACCCTCAACGATCACAATAAGATCCAGGCCAACTAAGTTTGGACGGAGGTTCCTGATAGTTGTTCAGACGTATCGGTAGCAAAGATTGCCCTAGCGTGCAGCAGCTCGATGCCTTTTGCTGAACGAGCGGAATAAGAAGGCTTTCTCGGATTTGCACTGACGTTTCCAAAGAAGACCGTGAAAACAATAATTCTTCGCTATCTCATTGGCCTTTCTTTTGTTGTTATTCACCTGTGCGCCGACGTTCAAGCACAATCCGTTGAAAAGCTGCGCCTCCTGTACAGCGCGGTCGGCGGGTCCCAGGCCTCGGTATGGATCCCATATGAAGCCGGTATTTTTCGCAAATATGGATTAGACGTTGAGTTACTTTATGTGGGTGGAGGCGGTCGCGCGGCGCAGGTCGTCCAATCGGGCGAAGTTCCCATTGGCATCTTTACCGGAGGCGCGGTCGTCAACTCCAAACTGGCAGGCGGCGATCTGGTCATTGTCGCGAGCTCGATGAACGTGATGACATTCTCCGTGATGGCGCGCTCTGAAATCCGCCGGGTTGAGGAGTTGAAGGGAAAGCGGATCGGTATTTCTCGCTTCGGTTCCGCGACCGACTTTGGCCTGCGCTATGCCGAGGAGAAATGGCCGATCAAGCGGCAGCGCGATTTTGCCGTGCTTCAACTCGGCGGTATGCCTGAGCTATGGACGGCGCTCAGAAGCGGCGGATTGGACGCGGCGCTGCTCAACGCGGAATTGAGCATCGTGGCGCGAAAGGAAGGTTTTAGAGAACTCGCCGACCTGTCGAAGATGGGAATTAACTTTCCAACCTCATCCATCGTCACAACGCGCTCTTTCATTAAACGGAGTGAAAACACCGTCCGAAAATTTGTCCGTGGCTTCGTCGAAGGGGTGCATTATGGCAAGACGCAGCGGGCGTTCGGCATTCAGGTTCTAAAAAAATATTTACGGCAGGAAGATGCCGTTTTTCTCAACGAGCTTTACGACCTTTACGTCTTACGA